>JBLMVP010000459.1:0-8199 GCA_050256755.1 Sphingobacteriales bacterium
ACAGCCTATCGTTTATTTGAAGCAGCCGCTAATGCAGGTTTAACCGGGGCCGACTCTGCTTATGCCCAGCTAAAAACAAGGTTCAAGAGCCAGGGAACTCCAACACCCATCCCCGAAAGCGGGCAGCCAACTACTTAAACTGGGTTACCCCACTTAAAATATGAACCGACCCACTTATATAAGTGGGTCGGTTCGTCTTTATAGTACCCCTTCATAACAAAACAGGTGGGGGTAGCTACCTGCTTAAGTGGGCAGGTTTATCTTTTAAGTACCCCTCCCCACTTCATCTGTGGGGTTAGTTTGTGTTTGAAGTGGGTTGGTTCATGTTTTAAGTAGCCACCCCCACCTTTTAAGTAGCACCCCCCACTTCGGCAGTGGGGGTACCCACCTCTTAAGTATCCCAACCCCTCAATTTCATCAACCTATTTTTCCATTCATCAATTCTGATAAAAAATCTAAAAAATTTTTTTAGCCGTTAACTTATTGAAAAACAGGTGTTTTAGGCAAAATACGATATTGATGTGTGCCAGCTACTATAAAAAAAACAGTATTTGGTGTTGCATAGTACTAAAAATCCCCTTATCTTTGTGTAAGAAAGTTGAAGATGATGAAAAACCGGGGGCTAATAACAGGCAGGTAATATAAAAGAAAGGAACAAAACAAACCCCCGGCAAACTTCAACAAAAGACGATTCAAAAGAATAATTTTTAAAACTCCGAAGTATGAACATTGAGAACACACAAAGCCAGATGCGGAAAGGCGTATTGGAGTTTTGCATTCTCTCCATCATTAAGCGTGGCGAGGTTTACCCAAGTGATATTATAGATGAGATGAAGCATGCCAATCTTCATATCCTTGAAGGAACTTTATACCCGCTGCTGACAAGGTTAAAAAATGCAGACTTACTAACCTACCGCTGGGTAGAAAGCAGCAGCGGCCCTCCCCGTAAATATTTTTTGCTAACCGAGAAAGGTGCCAGGTTTTACGACGAACTTAGTGCAACATGGAACGAACTGGCTAACGCAGTAACCACACTCACTTCGGCTAACGGGCAGGCACAAAGCGAATCGATGACAAACACTGATACCAACAACTTTAACCAGTAAAACCGAACGAAGATGAAAAAGGTAATTAACATAAACTTCCAGGGCAGGGTTATTCCGATAGAAGAAACTGCGTTTGAAACATTAAAGCAGTACAGCGATAGTTTGCGTGTATACTTTGCTAATGAAGAAGGCCGTGATGAAATCATTAACGACATTGAAAACAGAATTGCTGAACTGTTTGAAGATAAAATTAAGAAAGGCGCTACCTGTATTACAGACGAAGATGTGGATGCAATTATAACAAGCATGGGCCGCCCTGCAGATTTTGATGAAGCAGGTGCAGGTGAATTTGGAGCAGGAGCAGGCGCTTCCTCAAAAGCAGGTTCACAAGCTTCTTATGCCAGTGCAGAAGAAACAGTAAAAGAACCACGCAGGTTAAGCCGCTCAAGCAACGATAAAATATTAGGTGGTGTGGCAGCAGGGTTAGCTCACTACTTACGTATTGACCCCGCAGTGATGCGCATATTGTTTGCAGTAGTAACCTTTGGTGGCTTTGGTGCAGGCATATTAATATACATTATATTATGGATAGTGCTTCCCGCAGCGGAATTAGATACTACCAGAGTTTTGCGCAAACGTTTATACCGTAATCCTGATGATAAAGTAATTGCTGGTGTAGCCAGTGGTATAGCAGCATATTTTAATATAGAAGTGTGGATACCAAGATTAGTGTTTGCCTTACCATTTATATTAGGCATCGTGTCATCTGCATTCGACAGGCATTGGTGGGGTCCCGGCCCGGTAATCTTCTCCGGTGGCTTTGGCGGAACCTTATTTGTTGCCTATATCATATTCTGGATTGTATTGCCATTGGCCAATACAGCAGCAGAGAAATTAGAAATGCGTGGAGAGAAAGTAGATTTGGAATCAATTAAAAATACAGTAAGGGAAGAATTAAGCAGCGTAAAAGGAAAAGCAGAAAAAGCAGGATCAGAATTTAAAGAAAAGGCACAGGCATGGGGACAGGAAGTATCAGGCGTAGCTAAAGAGAGAGGCAAAGCATTTGTAGCAGAAGCAGCACCGTTAGCAAGGAAAACAGGTTCAGGATTGGGTCATGCAATTGGCGTATTGTTTAAAGCATTTTTCTTATTCATTGCAGGTATTATAGTGTTTGCCTTATTTATGGCATTAATTGGGGTGTTGATTGCAATGGTAGGTGCTTTTCCTTTTACCAGTTTCTTTTTAGAAGGAACATGGCAAAACTTCCTGGCATGGGGTACAATAATATTATTTATAGCCGTACCGGTAATAGCATTTGCAGTTTGGTTGATTAGAAGATTGATGAGAGTAAAATCACAGAAGAGTTATTTAGGTTATGTATTTGGATCATTATGGACATTAGGCTGGGTATGTGCAATCTTATTCGTTGCTTCTATTTCAAGAGATTTTAAAAATCAAACACCTGTAACAGAAGACATCAGTATAGTACAACCCTCTAGTACATTAAAAATAAAAGCACAGTCAGAAAAAGTTCGTTATTACGACCGCAGCTGGTGGTGGAATGATGATGATAATGATAATAACCGTGATGCTTTCTTTTTAAATGCCAACGAAGACAGTATGTTTTTAAATACAATAAGAGTTAAAGTGGTGAAAAGCGATGATTCATTATTTCATGTACATACCATCAAAATGTCAAGAGGTCATAATCCGGCAAAAGCAGAAGAAAAAGCAAGGAACATAAATTTTAGTGTAAAGCAACAGGACAGCACATTGATATTACCAAAAGGATTTACCATCAGCCGTAATGATAAATACCGGGCACAAAGAGTGTTGTTGATTGTAGAAGTTCCCAATGGAAAAAAAGTGGTACTCGACAAAAGTTTGAATAGTTATGACTGGTTTGATGTAAACTATAACCGTCGTGGTATTGGGTGGACTGTTGAATGGAATGATAACTGGGACAGAGATTACAGCTGGGATACAAACGTAGAATATCAAATGACAGAAGATGGACTAAAAAGAACTGATAATAAGGATGTAAAAATAAAGAGTGGAAAAATTAAGATTGATGAAAGCGGAGTAGAAGGTGAATTTAAAACTGAGGATGACGGCAATGAAAATAAGAACGACGGTTACCGTTACAAAAAGAGTGGAGCAGATACTATAAAGGTTATTACACCAGTAAAACCAGAAGCACCTAAAACACCGGAAAAGAAAACAAAAACAACAGAAGCAGGGGCAGCTACAGAATCATTATTCCCTTTCACCAAAGTGATAGACGTTATTTAAAGTTTGTAAGGTTAAAGTTGGAACAAAGGGTCCTGAGCGTAAGCAAGGGGCCCTGTTTTTTTTAAAATTTATTTTATGAAAAAAATATTACCATTTTTTTTAAGCCTGGCGATCATTATGCTGTTTACACAATGCCGTCACCGGAGCGGAGTTTTTAAAACTTATTTCTGGACAAGCAGCGCCACTGCCGAAAATGACAAACTTTATATTAATGGTCACTATATAGGAGAAATTCCTTTTATAGATGAAGCATCCGCACAAAGCAAGAAACTTTTAAAACGTGAAGGATTGTTTATCCGGCTGAGATCAGGAAAATACAGGATTGAGTTAAGAGACGACGGTGGAGATTTAAAATATACAGAAACGCTTAAAATAAAATATTATCATAACCTAAGCATCAGCGTTTCAGCAAACGACCAGGATGGAGGTTCAAGAAGAATTATTGAAGACGGCAATTTGATTGAAGAGATATATTACTAATCAGAGGCAAATCCTTTTTCTTCATTGTTGGCGCACCTGTTTACCAATTACATTGTTTTAGACTTACATTTGCATGCAATTTTAAATGCTTGTCAATATGAAGTCTACCCCCTTCACCAAAAAACACATTGCTCTTGGTGCTAAAATGGCTGAATTTGCCGGTTACAATATGCCCATCAGTTATTCCGGTATTAATGATGAACATGCAACGGTGCGTAACAATGCCGGTGTATTTGATGTAAGTCATATGGGCGAATTTATTTTAAAAGGCCCCGATGCATTAGACGTTATTCAAAGAGTAACAACAAATGATGCTTCAAAATTAGTTGCCGGAAAAGCACAGTACAGTTGCCTGCCCAATAAAGAAGGTGGTATAGTAGATGATTTACTCGTGTATTGTATTGAAGAAAACAAAGTGTACATGCTGGTGGTAAATGCCTCTAATATTGAAAAAGACTGGAAATGGATTTCATCTTTCAATAATAAGAACGTGGAGATGCATAATGTCTCTGAAAAAACCTGTTTGCTTGCGGTACAAGGTCCCAATGCAACCAAAATATTACAACCCTTAACAGATATTGATATTCTAAACCTGAAATATTACACGTTTGTAAAAGGAAAATTTGCAGGAGTAGATAATGTATTAATTAGTGCAACAGGTTATACCGGCGCAGGCGGTGTTGAAATCTATTTCGAGGACAAGGATGGTGCTGCAGATAAAATATGGGATACCATTTTTGAAGCAGGTAAAGCACAGGGAATAAAACCAATTGGTTTGGGAGCAAGAGATACATTAAGATTGGAGATGGGTTATTGTTTATATGGTAATGATATTGATGATACCACCTCACCACTGGAAGCAGGGTTGGGCTGGGTTACCAAGTTCACCAAAGATTTTACTTCCCGGGCCATTTTTGAAAAACAAAAAGCAGAAGGCATAGAAAAAAAGCTGGTTGGTTTTGAAATGGTAGAAAAGGGGATTCCACGCCACGACTATAAAATAAAAGATTTTAGTGGCGCTGAAATAGGAAGAGTTACTTCCGGAACTCAATCGCCCTCATTACAAAAGGCGGTTGGCCTTGGTTATGTAAGTTTACCCTATGCTGCAGAAGGATCCAAAATATTTATTGCAGTAAGAGATAAATTGCTGGAGGCAAAAGTGGTAAAAGTTCCTTTTGCATGATTATTGTTAAAGAAAGCTGCGAGTTGTTAGCTACGAGCTACGAGAAAGGTTTAAATCGTACACTGAAATCTAACATCGTACATATAAATGCCAACGATTCACCTCACAACACTTGTACATGCCCCGGCTGAAACGGTTTTCAATCTCAGCCGCCATATTGCCATGCATAAAAAAACAATGGAACATACGGGAGAAAGGGCCATTGCCGGTGTTACTACCGGGTTGATTAATTTAAACGAAACGGTTACCTGGGAAGGAAAACATTTATTTAAAAAACGCCGCTTCACTTCAAAGATTACTGAGATGAAGCCGTTTGATAATTTTACGGATGAAATGGTTCTCGGCGATTTTAAATCTTTCAAACACCAGCATCATTTTAAACAGATTGAAAACGGGACTATCATCATTGATATCCTGGATTATGAAACACCTTACGGCATCATTGGGCAACTGTTTAATAGTCTTTATATGCACAGTTATCTTGAAGCATTAATTAAGAAGAGAAATGATATGATTAAAGAATATGCTGAGTCTAAAAAATGGGAAGCTCTTTTACCACCTCCAAATAGGGTATCCTGAATTATATTTGTTTGATGAAAAATCAAAAGCCACATTTATTTACCTGCTTATCTCCTGCCTTACTTCATTTATATGATTTGAACAAAAGTGTGGTGGTGATTATTGATGTGTTCAGGGCTACCTCAACAATAGCGTCCGCATTATATAACGGCGCTAAAGAAATTATTCCTGTTGATGAGGTTGCCAAAGCAATAGAGATAAGTAAAAATATTGGCGGTATTGCTGCGGGTGAAAGAGATGGTAAAATTGCGGAAGGATTGGAACATGGTAATTCTCCTTTAGAATATACCCGTGAGTTTATTGGGGACAAAACACTGGTGCTTACCACTACCAATGGTACAAGGTTATTACATATGGCATTGTCAAGCGGTGCAGACACCGTAATCACCGGTTCATTTCCTAATCTTTCAGCGGTATGCGATTTCCTGGTTAAAGAAAACAAGCATGTAGTAATGGGTTGTGCCGGGTGGAAAGACCGTTATAATTTAGAAGACACTTTATTTGCCGGGGCGGTTATTAGTCGAATAAAAAAATATTTCACTATACATTGCGATAGTTCCTTAACTGCAGAAAGTATGTATGAACTGCATAAAAACGATTTGCATGGATTTGCTCCCAATATAACTCACTATCATCGTTTGGTTGACCGCTTTGGCCTGATAGAAGATATCCGTTTTTGTTTTACTCCAGATGTTGCGAATGTATTACCTGTTTATAAAGACGGGAAGCTAATTGCCGGATAGTTGATAATTTAACTGGTTAAAAAGTTGACAAGAGAAACCAATCAATATTTAAACACTTAACTGAAAAGGCAAACCTGTAAAGATAATTAATTTTATCTCCACTTGCTGTGTATAAAATTAATTCCTGAAAGAATCTTTTTCATAAGGAAATCTGTAATGCTTTCCTTTACTTTTGCAAATTGCCCAATTCATAACGGTGGCAACAGAAAACTGAAAAAAGAATGGCATTACCTCACCTTATTAAGTATGTGTATAACAGCGGCACTGATGAAGTTATCCGCCGCGGAAAGAAGATTCATGCAATAGGATTTGTTGAGCTGGTTGACCATGATGATCTCATGGGTTCTGCTACTTTTCGTGTACGGGATGATGCATATTCTACTTTTTATAAAGTATATATACAAAAATTCAGGGACCCTAAGACAATGACTGTCCGTTGCAGTTGTCCCTATAACCTGGGAGATATTTGCCGTCATGAAACCGCTGCATTATTCCAGTTACAGGAACTGATTGATAAGAATCAACTCGGCAATAAAGAGGTATCGTATAACCAGAAGCATACGATAGTAAAGATGAGGCATATTGACCTTAAGACCATCAAACTCTTAACGGGTCAGCATAATTATGATGAGGCAGAAAAATTAGTGCGTGCCAACAGGGCTAATATTACACTGGCAAAAGATGAAAGAGTAGAGGCTGAATTAAATTTTGATGGTGAATCTTTTCCACTTGTTCTGCAAAAAAACGAAGAAAGGAATTTTGATACCTCCTGTTCCTGCAACGAACTGGAACATCCGTTATGCATACACAAAACATTATTGTTTGTTCAGCTGCTCAATGCATACGGTCCTTATTATTTTGATACTATCCGCAACTGGGATAAAGAAAAAAATAAATTACTCGAAGCATATGGTTACAGTTTGCAGGATGATTTAAAAGGCAAATTTGAATTTGCTTACAAAGAAGGAAAACCTTTTTTGCGTGTGCTCGATGCCAGCATTAAAAGAGTTACTCCTGTATTATCAAACAAACCACAACCTGCTTTTGTGCAAGTACAAAAAGAGGAGGAAGCAGCGCCGGAAGTGGATATTATAGAAACTTCTTCCCACAGACTGGGTGTTGTTTTTAATGCCAATCAAAATACCTATCCTTATTTTTATGTGGATGCAGTGAAAGGAGAAAGTAACGAAGAACAAAAACGGTTTGCTGGCAAATCAGAGAAGCTCGACCTTGCCAAATTTGTAAATACAGAAATGTTCAGTGAGGATGATAAGTTACTCGTACAGCAGGTAAGAAAATTACAGGGGGGAGAAATAAATAAATACCTCAACCGAAATTCACCCTTTAGCGGTATTTGGGAAAATATCATTCACCAGGAAGAAGATGATTTGCCAGAAGAAACAAAATCGCTGATGAATGAATACCTGCATCCCAAACTGCGTAAACTTTTTGTGGAGCAGATGGAAAACCCTTTCATCTATCTCGTAAGAAATAAAAAAACATTTAAGACAAGCGATTTAGAAACAATTGAGCTGGCAGCAGAACCTATCAGTCCAATCTTTTATATCGGTACCAATAAAAATAACTGGGAAATTTCCTGTCATATTAAAATAGGACCGCAGTTAATTAATATTACCGACAACGAATGGCAAAGTCCATTAGCATTTTTATATAACAGCACATTGTATTTGTGGGAGAAAACAGATGACATTCTTTATGCCGAAAAATTTTTGCAGAAGGGCAATTTCACCATCACAAAAGAAGAATGGCCCTGGCAGTTGCAGAACTTTATTCTGCCACTGACGAAGGAATATAAAGTAGAGTTTGATAAATTGCTGATCAAAGAAGTAAAAGAAGGAGAACCGGAGATTCGTTT
>JBLMVP010000460.1:0-12217 GCA_050256755.1 Sphingobacteriales bacterium
GCGGTTCTACTGATGGTACCTTATCAATTATCAACCATTATCTTGATCATATTCACCAGTTTATATCTGAGAAAGATGAGGGTATGTATGATGCGCTTAATAAAGGAATACGTCTTGCAACGGGGGATATCATTGGAATTTTACATGCGGATGATCATTTTGCCAATAATGCAATAATCGGGAAAATTGCTGCTGAGTTTGCTGTTAATAATAAGTTAGATGCCGTGTATGGTGATATTGCCTTTGTAAAGAAAAATGATCCACTTAAAGTAGTTCGTTATTACTCATCCGCAGTTTTTCGTCCTCAATTATTAACATGGGGATTTATTCCCGCACACCCGGCTTTTTTTTGTCAGAAAAAATGTTTTGAAAAATTCGGGTATTATAAAACAAGTTTTGATATAGCAGCAGATTATGAATTATTACTGCGGTTTTTCAGTGTGTATCAAATTTCGGCAAAATACCTGCCGCTCCGGTTTACCAATATGAATCTTGGTGGTAAAAGCACCAGGGGGATCAGCAGCACTATTAAAATTAACAGGGAAATTATTGAGGCGTGACGTCAGAATAATATCAGCAATAATTATCTTAAGCTGTACTCCCGGTATTTTTTTAAGATTAAAGAATTTTTCCTGAGAAAGATTTAGGTTCGCATTTAATACCATGTTTAACTTCTTTAAAAATAAAAGCGATGCTTCTGCCATGCTTAGCCTGTTAAAAACAGATATGCATTCGCATCTTCTCCCGGGAATTGATGATGGCTCTCCCGATATGACGATTTCTATCGAACTTATTAAGGGTTTGCAGGAACTCGGGTATGAAAAATTTATTACCACCCCGCATATTATGTGGGATATGTATAAAAATGAACGGGAGGGAATTCTTGAAAGAGAGGCTATGGTAAAGGCAGCGCTGGAAAAGCAACATATCAATGCAGAGATTAAAGCAGCAGCTGAATATTTTATGGATGATTATTTCAGTAAGCTATTAAAGAGCGGCACGCCATTACTTACTATAAAAGAAAACTGGGTGCTTGTTGAGTTTTCTTTTATTTCTGCGCCTTTTGATTTGCAACAAAATTTATTTGATCTCCAGATTAAAGGATATAAACCTGTTATTGCTCATCCCGAACGTTATTCCTATTTCCATTCTAAAAAAGAAAAAGTGCATGATTTTTTTGACCAGGGATGTATGTTACAGTTAAACCTGTTGTCTTTAACAGGCTACTATGGCAAACCCGTACAGGAAATGGCGAGGTATCTTTTAAAGAATGAAATGATAAGTTTATTTGGTACCGATTTGCACCATTTCCGGCACCTGGCCGCTTTAAATGATAAGGAACTTTTCCGCCAGGTGAAAGATGCTATTGACAGGGGTAATATTATTAATGCAGAATTATAGAGAGGATTGAATTGAAAAAAAGGGTTGTAATATTTTTAAACCGGCTTGTTATCGGTGGCGTAGCGCAGGATATAGTATCATTGGCCCATTATCTCAGCCAAGACTTTGAAATACTTTTATTAGTTGGTCAAAAAAATGATGATGAGCAGGAGGCAAACAATTTACTACAGGAATACGAGGGGTTCAGTGTTGTTGAAATGCCATCCTTAAAACGTTCCTTTTCTATGGTTAATGATATCCGTTCTTATTTCAAGGTTAAAAAGATTCTTCGGTCGTTTAAGCCTCATATTCTTCATACACATGGTACAAAGCCGGGATTAATTGGAAGGCTTGCTGCACATAATAATAAAGTACCTGTAATACTTCATACCTATCATGGTCATGTATTTCATTCTTATTTTAATTCGTTAGTAAGCTCCTTTATTGTTAGTATGGACAGGTGGCTGGCCGGTTTATCTACAAAAATTATTGCCATCAGCCAATCACAAAAAAAGGAACTCGTTGAAAGATATAAAATTTGTAAAGAAGATAAAATAGCAGTTATCCCGCTGGGTGTAGAAACGGACAAGTTTCTACATCTTGAAAAAAGCCGGCAGGAATTCAGGGACGAATATTTTTTGGAAGATGATGAATTAGCTGTGGGAATTATTGGAAGAATTGTACCTATTAAAAACCATCTCTTTTTTATTGATGCGGTAAAAAAAATCCTCAACAAAAATTCTTCTGTAAGAGTTTTTATAATCGGTGATGGCAGTGCGAGAGAAGAACTGGAAGCTTACCTTGATGAAGAAATGATTGCCCATACTTTTTTTCCGCGAAATGCCATAAAATCTCCTGTAACATTTACTTCCTGGCAAACAGCTATCAGAAAAGTTATTGCCGGTCTTGATATCGTTGCGCTAAGTTCATTAAATGAAGGAACACCTCTTTCATTAATGGAAGCACAGGCAGCAGCCAAACCTGTTATTGCTACAAAAGTTGGTGGTGTGGCTGAAATTGTCCTAGACCAGGGTACTGGTTATGTAATTGAACCCGGGAATCTTTCTCTATACACCGAAAAGCTCAAAAAGCTGATTGAAAATGAAACCATCAGGCTAAAAATGGGTGCTGACGGACAAAAGTTTATCCAAACTAATTTTTCAAAGCAGGCTCAGGTGTCATCTCATAAGTTATTGTACTCCTACCTGTAACAGTCATTTACTTTCTGTTTCATTTAATTCCGTTAAACAATTGGTAAAGGTTTTTTATTAAACGTTAAACAAAATTTTTATTTTAGTGTTATAATTTTCTATGAATTCATTTACCATAAAAGATATTGAGAACTTAAGCGGGATAAAAGCTCATACCATCCGTATATGGGAACAACGTTATTCATTTCTTAAACCTCAACGAACCGGTACTAATATCCGGTACTACAGTAATAACGAAGTAAAAATAATTCTGAATATAGCTTTATTGAATAAATATGGCTTCAAGATTTCTCAAATTGATAAGATGAATGAAGCAGAAGTGAAAGAAAAAATTCTTTCGCTTTCGGGGGCAGAAGCGCAGCAGGAACGGATAGTAAATGAGCTTATCCAGCATATGATTGACCTGGATATGGATGAGTTTGAAAAAAAATTAGACAGCTATATCCTGGCACGCGGGATTGAAAAAACCATTATCCAGGTTATATTTCCTTTTCTTGAAAAAATAGGGATACTCTGGCTGACCGATCATATAAACCCAGCCCAGGAGCATCTTGTAACCAATATCATCCGTCAGAAACTGATGGTTGGAATTGAAGGAGTAGTGACTCCCCTGCGCATCAATAAATCTATATTATTATTTCTTCCGGAAGGAGAATATCATGAGTTGGGTTTGCTGTTCCTGTATTATCTGCTAAAGAGCAGAGGCGCTACCGTTATTTATCTTGGTGCCAATATACCGATGCATGATATTGAATTCGTGACAAAACTTAAAAAACCTGATTACCTCTATACACATCTTAGTACAGTATGTAATAACTTCAATTTTGAGAAGTTTCTGATCCAGTTAAATAAGCGTTTTACCGATACTCCCATTGTTATTTCCGGACAGTTTACCCAGGTTTACGAAAAGAAAATCCCCCAGCATTTTAAGTTTATTAAATCTTTTTCAGAGGTCTTTGATTTTATTCATAGTCTCTAAACTCCTGTAGATCAGGCGAAACAATTATTTTGTATTTTGTTTTGCTTTTTTACCAAATATTTAAACAAAATTATTTGGCTGCATAAAAATGTCTGTTTAAGTTTGCTGTGTCATTACTTAAACAATATTTATGTCAACGTTGGAATTCGATAATATACTCCTGAGTAATACTGATTTTTTAAAGCCTTTTGCTTTAACGCTGACGCGTGATAATGAAGAAGCCAAAGATTTATTGCAGGAAACCCTGTACAGGGCTATCGCCAATAAGGACAAATACAGTGTTGGTACTAATATCAAAGCATGGATGTACACCATCATGCGTAATATCTTTATCAACAACTACCGCCGTAAAGCAAAGCAGCACACCATTTTCGACAATTCTCCCAACGATTTTTTGCTGGATTACAATCAAACGTCTGTTGCTAATACAGCTGAAAGTAATTTGCGTTTAAAAGAAATTCAAAAGGCTATTCATAACCTGCCTGATATTTTCAGCAAGCCATTCCTTTTATATTTTGATGGTTTCAAGTATCATGAAATTGCTGAAGCGTTGGATGAACCATTAGGCACTATTAAAAGCAGGATACATTTTGCCCGTAAATTGCTGAAGGAACAAATCTCCCGCAGCTAAAACAATCATATCATTTGCCAAAAAAAGCAATCATTATTGGTAGCGGATTTGCAGGTCTTGCAGCAGCATCCTTTTTAGCCAAAGAAGGCTGGGCAGTTGAAGTATTGGAGAAACATGCTACCCCGGGTGGCAGGGCAAGACAGTTAAAAGTGGATGGTTTTAGTTTTGATATGGGTCCGAGCTGGTACTGGATGCCAGATGTTTTTGAGCGTTTCTTTCAACAGTTTGGGAAAAAAGCAGCAGATTATTATCAACTCATCCGGCTAAGTCCATCTTACCGGATCTATTGGGATGATGGTTTTACCAATATTCCTTCTGACTATAATGAACTGAAGGTTTTATTTGAAAGTATTGAGCATGGTGCTGCCAAACAATTAGATGCTTTTTTAACTGAAGCTGAATACAAATACAATATTGGGATAAACAAACTGGTTTTTAAACCCGGACAATCTATTACCGAGTTTATTGACTGGGATGTTGTGAAAGGTGTTTTTCGCCTGGATGTTTTTACATCAATCAAAAAACATATTGCGAAATATTTTAAACATCCCAGGCTTCGTCAGATGATGGAGTTCCCGGTTTTATTTCTCGGCGCCTTACCTGAAAATACTCCTGCTTTATACAGCCTGATGAATTATGCTGATATAAAGCTGGGAACCTGGTATCCCGAAGGCGGGATGTATAGTGTAGTTAACGGGATGTATCAACTGGCATTGGAACTGGGGGTTACGTTTCACTTCAATGAAAATGTTACACAAATAAAGATAGATACTGCCACCGCAAAACAGGTTTTAACGGAAAGTAACAAGGTATATAATGCAGATGTGGTAGTAGGAGGGGCCGATTATCATTTTATCGAAAGCAATCTTTTACCGAAGGAATTTCGCAGTTATACAGAGGAATACTGGGATAAAAAATTAATGGCGCCGGGTTGTCTGCTGTATTATGTTGGGCTGAATAAAAAGTTAGATAATCTTTTGCATCACTCATTGTTTTTTGATGTGCCTTTTGATACTCATGCAAGAGAGATTTATACTTCACCGCAATGGCCAAGTGACCCATTGTTTTATATGAGTGCTTCTTCATTAACAGATAATACGGTGGCACCGGAAGGATGTGAAAGCCTGGTATTTCTTATTCCTGTTTCAGCAGGATTGGCAGATGATACCAATGAACTAAGGGAAAAATATTTCAATATCATCATCGATAGATTTGAAAAGCATACCGGGCAATCAGTGCGAGATTCAATTGTGGTAAAAAGAACATTTGCTTACAGTGATTTTCTGAAGGAATACAATTCTTTTAAAGGGAATGCCTATGGTTTAGCAAACACTTTACTGCAGACAGCCGTTTTTAAACCGGGTTGCCGGAGCAAGAAAGTGAAAAACCTTTTCTATACCGGTCAGCTAACTGTACCGGGTCCGGGGGTACCACCCAGTTTAATCAGCGGTGAGGTGGTGGCTAAACAAATAGTAAAAGCTTTCGGTAAATAAATTATATTGAGTAAATAAATTAACTGGTGAGTTATGATACAAACATTTCATGAAGTAAGCCAGCAATGCAGCCGGGTAACAACAGAGAAATACAGCACTTCATTCTCTTCGGCTATTAAATTGTTGCACCGCCATTTAAGGGCGCCTATATTTAATATATATGGTTTTGTCCGTTTTGCAGATGAAATTGTTGATACCTTTAACCGTTATGATAAAAAAACGTTATTAAGTGATTTTAAAAAAGAGACTTACTGTGCTATCGAAAGAAAAATCAGTCTTAACCCCATCTTAAACAGTTTCCAGTTAACCGTAAATGAATTTAATATTGACCACGGCCTGGTTGAGGCGTTTTTCAACAGTATGGAATGGGATTTGGAAAAAAAGAATTATGACAAGCAGGCTTATCATGCCTATATATATGGCAGTGCAGAAGTGGTTGGCCTGATGTGTTTGTATGTTTTCTGCGAAGGAGAAAAAGAATTGTATAAAAAATTAGAGCCTCATGCCCGTTCCTTAGGTGCTGCTTTCCAGAAAGTAAATTTTTTAAGAGATGTAAAAGCTGATTTTAATAACCTCAACCGTACTTATTTCCCCGGATGTGATTTTTGCAATTTTACTGAAGCCGATAAAAAAGAAATTGAAGCGGATATACAGAAAGATTTTACTGAAGCTTATGATGGTATTGTTCAGTTGCCTTTTAAGGCAAGGTTTGGGGTGTATGTGGCGTACCGTTATTATTTGTCCTTATTTAAAAAAATAAAAAATACGGAGCCGCAAAAAATTATGCAGGCCCGGATCCGTATTCCCAATTATCACAAGGCCGTTATTGTATTAAAGTCAGGCTTGCGAAACCAGTTTAATTTAATGTGATACTCACCTCTATTTAATCTAATACATGCAGGAAGTTATTTTAGTTAATGAACAGGATGAGCCGGTGGGAACAATGGAAAAAATGGAAGCTCATAAAAAAGCAATATTGCACCGGGCTTTCAGTGTTTTTATTTTCAACAGCAAGGGAGAAATGCTGCTGCAGCAAAGAGCAGCGAGAAAATATCACAGCGGCGGTTTATGGACCAATGCCTGTTGCAGTCACCCCAAACCCGGCGAAGAGGCGAAACAGGCTGCAGAGCGGAGGTTAAATGAAGAATTAGGATTTTCAGCCAATCTTAAAAAGGCATTTCATTTTACTTATAAAGTATCTTTCGAAAATGGATTAACAGAACATGAATATGATCATGTGTTTACCGGGCTGTATGAAGGGGTTATACATCCCAATACAGATGAAGTAAGTGATTATTGTTATAAAACCATGAAAGAAATTCAAAGTTCACTGGAAACACATCCCCAAAAATATACGGCCTGGTTTCATATTGCTTTTCCGCAATTACAAAACTGGCTCAGTAATGGAAATACTATTTAAGGTAATTTTGTAATGGTAATGATTGTATTATTATACATATTTGTTTTATCGGGCACCTTCCTTCTCATGGAAGGTATTACCTGGTGTACACACCGGTTTGTGATGCATGGATTTTTATGGTACCTGCATGAGGACCATCACAAAGCAGAACCGGGGTTTTTTGAAAAGAATGATGTTTTCTTTGTGATTTTTGCAGTGCCAAGTATATTGCTCATTTATTCCGGAACCTATGACAATGTATGGTGGATGCAGGCAATTGGATTTGGCATTATGGCTTATGGATTTGCTTATTTTATGGTGCATGATGTTATCATCCATCAACGATTTAAATGGTTTACCCGCAGCAACAGTACCTATGTAAGGGCTATCCGCTGGGCCCATAAAATGCATCATAAACATTTGGATAAACACGAAGGCGAAAGCTTTGGGATGTTGTATGTCCATAAAAAATACCGGGAAAAAGTCCGCCGCGATAAAAAATTAATGGCCGGAAATAAAAAAGTAGCGTACGCCCCGGAAGCTGATGCCCCAAACCTCTAAAGGAGGTTTTTATTTTTATACTGAAAGAAACTTTGATATTTTCAATAAGCAATGATGGAAAATAAATACAGCCCTTCAGTGGATGGGGACTTTGATTATATCATTTTAGGAGCCGGTTGTGCGGGGCTTAGTTTGCTTATGCGCATGATTGATTCAGGAAAGTTTGCTGATAAAAAAATCCTGCTTATTGACAAAGAAGAGAAAACTAAAAACGACCGTACCTGGTGTTTCTGGGAAAAAGAAAAAGGACTTTTTGAACCTATCGTTTTTTGCGAATGGGAAGATCTTGTTTTTCGGACGGATAGTTTCTCTTCGCTGCTCGATATTCAACCCTATAAATACAAGATGATTCGTGGTATTGATTTTTACAGTTATTGTTTTAAAAAAATAAAACAACAATCCAATATTGAAATTAAGTATGAGGAAATAAAATCTGTTCAGCAGGAAAATGGGCAGATAAACATTTCACTCGCCGGTGAAACAATTAATGCAGGCGAAGCTATTGTTTTCAATTCTCTTTTTCGGCCCGGAGAAAAAAGGAATAATAAATTTTACCTGCTGCAGCATTTTAGAGGATGGAAGATTGAAACAGAACAGGAAGTATTTAATCCAGGTGTAGCTACCCTGATGGATTTTAGGGTTCACCAGGATTACGGAACCAGTTTTGTTTATGTTTTGCCCTTTAATGAAAAGGAGGCACTGGTTGAATACACCTTGTTTACCGATTCATTACTGAAAAAAGAACAGTATGAAATTGAACTAAAGGATTATGTAAATAATTTTCTGCATATTGATTCTTTTAAAGTAGCAGCTGAAGAGTTTGGCGTAATCCCCATGACGAATGAAAGATTTCATTTTTTTAAAAAAGGAGTTTATAATATTGGCACAGCGGGCGGACAAACAAAAGCTTCCACCGGTTATACTTTTCAATTCATACAAAAGCAAGCAGATGCTATTGTATCGTGTTTGATTAATAACCGGGATTTCGCCCCGCTGAAATTCTATCCCAAACGTTTTCATTTTTATGACAGCACCTTGTTACACCTGCTTGCGAATGGAGAATTGGGGGGGAAAGAAATATTTGGCAGGCTTTTTAATAAAAACAAAGCGTCACAAATTTTTAAGTTTCTTGATAATGAAACAAGCCCCGGTGAAGAATTGAAAATTATGTCTACTCTTCAAATAGGAACTTTCTTTAAAGCCGGGGCAAAAGAGTTTTTTAAATAAGCTTACTCAGTTTGCCTCCCATAGATTATCTTTTTTATTTACATCTGCTATATACAAACTCCCCAATTCTATTCTCTGTATTTGTTTTGGTGAAATAAAATTTAAGATTATTGTTTTATTATTTTTTTCCCATACAGCAATACTCCGGTGAATCTTTTGTTTACTTCCATCCAAATAAGTAATAGTTGCATCAACAGGCACAGGTTTATTTCCTTTCATTTCTATAACAACCTGTTTATTGTTTCCCCTATCTGTCACTTTGCTTATAGCTAAATCAGGATATCCCATATCATAAAACCATCTCTTCCAAAACCAGTTTAAGTTTTTTCCTGAGCCTGTATTCATACAATTAAAAAAATCAAGTGGCATTGGATGTTTACCATTCCATTGCTCAATATAATAATGCAATGCTTTATAAAATAACTCATCCCCCAGCAAATCCTTCACATACAGGTAACCCATGGCCGGTTTCTCATAGGAATTATTGATGAATGTACCGCCACTTAATAATGTTGTGAGGGTTGTAACAGGCATGTCAATTTCTTTGCCGGCATTTTTTTCATAACGGGCCACCCCATAATTATCAATTGCAGTACTATCTACTGCCGGGGACAGTAACCATTCTCCGATTGTAGCCCAGCCTTCATCCATCCAGCCATATTTGGTTTCATTTATACCCATGTAAAAAGGGAACATGGTGTGAAATATTTCATGATCAGTTAATGTAACAGCATCAAATTTTGTTGCTACAGGATTATCATTTACCATCATGGGATATTCCATTTGGTCAAGTCCATCAAAAACCGTTTCATGGTTATAGGGGAAGGGCCATTTAGGAAATTGATAACTCATCAACTTTACTGTCTTCCGTGAATAATCTATTACCTCAAAATAATCTTTGTGCCTGGTGCTGAAGACGGCGTCAATTCTTGTTCTTCTCCCGGTTTTTTTATCTGTAACCAGGCTTGTTGCATTCCACACATAGTGATTACTTATGGCGAAAGCAAAATCCACTACATTATCTGCCTTAAATTTCCAGGTATTACTGTCATTAGATTTTGTAATGCCTCCGTTTTTTAAATCATTTTCATCAACTATAAAAACTATATCATCTTTTTGTTCAGCATTATTCAGACGTTCACAATACTTTCCTGTAAGCACATCCTTACAATTTTGTAAATCACCGGTTGCCCATACTAAATAATTCCCGGGAACAGTAACGGACACATTGAAATTGCAGAAATCATTATAAAACTCCTGGGAACCTATGTATGGATTTTCATTCCAGCCGTCTATATCATCATATACGGCAATGCGGGGAAAGAAATAAGCAATAAAAGCAGCACCCTTTTCTATTTCCCCGGTACGAATTTGTGAGGTTTGATTTAATAAGCAGGAATAATGAATACTAAAGTGAATAGATTGTTTTGGCAGAACCCATACATTATTAACAGTCATATTTGTTCCTTTAATCACCAGGCTGGCAGTATTTCTTTCGTTGTCATTAACGGTTATTTTTTCAATAAGAACTCCATCAGTTAAATCTGCAGCTTCAACCGCAATGTCGCGGATATTTCCTTTTTGATAAATGTTGGGATAGAGTTTGAATACAATTTTAGTTAATGTATCCGGGCTGTTATTGATATAGGTAATATTTTCTGTACCTGTAAGCAGCCTGTTACCAGGATTATAATTTATGCCGAGAGTATAGTCGGCTTTATTTTGCCAGTAATTTTTTCCCGGTTTACCATCTGGTGAGCGGGTAGCTTTTTCAAAAGTTGATTTTATATTAAGGGGAACAGGTAATTCTATTTGAGCAAGTGCACAGGTGTTTGTTACTAAAAGCAGCAAGAAAATTCTTTTCATAAAAAAAATTAATGGGCAAAAATAAGAAAGCCAACCTGGTTTAAGCGAGGTGATAAAAAATTTATGCCGTAGTTAAGTATTTATTAAAGCCCCGGGCAGCCCACTTTCTTTCTTGCTTTTTTCATCGAGGCTATTCCGGATGTTCTTTTATACTGATCAACAAATGGTCGCCAGGTTATGGTGAGTGTAGTAAAATAAAAAGCATCTTTATGTTTTGAATTGCCTCTTAATGTACCGGCAACAGGATAAGGGGCCCCACCGGGTAATTCATCGCCACGGTAAGCTAAATCAACTGCTGTTTGTCCTTTGGCGTTAAGCAATGTTGTATAATCTACATACCGATCGCTAACATCATCAATATAGTCGGTAAATGTTTTCCGGTAACCAAATTCAAGTCCTATGCGTAAATCTTCTGTAATAGCATAATCAGCTCCCACACCAATTGGTATTCCTAACTGCAGTAATTTGTATTTTTTTACTCCACTTACTACACCTTCGCCTTCGGTACTTAAAGGTTGCAGAAAAATTTTATTATTTCCGGCGGTAGTGTATGGTTTAAAATGAAAGAAAGAAACACCTGCAAAAAAATAAGGCGTCCACCATTTATCATTTAAACTAAAAATATTGTATTGACCAGAGATTTCTAATTCCTGCAGGCCTGTGGTAAAATTTAAATTTCTTGCGTTAGCAGATGCACTGCTGCTGTTTTTATCGTCAGCTGCAAGTTTAGTAAAACTGATATAGCTGCGTAAGGTTATATGTTCTGATAAGTCGTGACGTACACCAATGCTGCCAATGAATTTTGATTTTTTGAAAGTAAATCCTTTGTCCTGCAAATCGCCCTGGTAATTTGATAAACCGGCACGAAAAGAAAGAAAAAGATTTTGGGAAAACCCCAGCACAGGGACGAAGCAGAGCAGCAACACCATTTTTTTCATTGAAATTATTTTAGCAATAACGCAATTATTAAAGAAATAAGTATTTAAAGAAAGACAAAAAGACTGCCATAATGCAGTCTTCAGTGGCCCCGCCCAGAATCGAACTGGGATCCGGAGCTTCGTCCCGCTTGAAGCGGGATTATACTATCCCCGTCCGAACGGTGTTCATCCGGGCGGGCATTGTACTATGGGGACAATTTATTTTTCAAATATCTTCTTCCCGCTGACGATTTAAAATATTTTTCTCGTGCGACTGCCCCGCTCTCTGTTTGAAATTCTTCAAAGTAAACAAGCTTAAAAGGAATGTAAGGTCGATATTGATTTAACAAAACCGGCAATTGAGTAATGATTGAGCTACCGTGTACATGTTGACGGCGAGTGCCACAAGGCCAACTCACAAAGCTGTCATGACACATCGCCTGCGAAATCATGGGAGTCGTAAACAAGCTTAAAAGGAATGTAAGGCCTGATAGATACCGTCATACCGGAATTATGTTGTTGTAATCTTTTTTCCAAATCGTGGCAGTGTCCT
>JBLMVP010000461.1:0-9547 GCA_050256755.1 Sphingobacteriales bacterium
AATCTATTGAATGAGGCATTGGCGTCATGTTCATATGCATTGCCATATTAGCCATAGTATCGTTAGAGCGATCTGTCATGGAAAATCGTACCGTTTGTCCAACACGGATTCTTAGAACAGGACCCGGAACAGATTCTCCAAACATCCAGGCTGTATAAGCAACAGCACTAGAAACATGAAATAATTGATGCTTCACATCAAATTTGACATCAATAGTATCAGCATCCTGTATTTTTGGAATATTTGATCCGTATGCCAAAGGCCCATTAATGGCGGTTTCGCTGTTGGGTTGATTTGTTACGACAGCATTGGCAGAACCATATACCTTCTTTGAATCTGTTGATTTATTGTTTTGCTGACAAGCAGTAAATACAACGAGTAAAACTCCGAAAAAGAAAAAATATTTCATAATAATATTCATAAAAAAGTAAAATCACCGAATCAAAACATTTTCCTGTAATTATTAATCAGATATCCCATCAATGGGCATTGGGAAAATAAAATATTCCAAAACATTTCGATGAGATTTTTAAATATGCTGTTTATATGATTCCATACTATGCCGCAAAATAGATGCGTATCCTGGGTCCAGCTTTTTCAGCAATAGTTCAAGTTTATCCAATTCCCGGCTAATGAAACTTGCCCTTTCCTCCTTATTGTGCGGTAACTCATTATCTAAAGCAGTGATTGTTTTTTCAAAAATAAGCTCTGCGTCTTTATAGAAGTCTGATAGTAATGGTTCACTTGAAAACGTTTTTACATGCGTAAGTTTAACTACTGATTTTTTTTCCTGTTCATCTATTCCGCCTTCAGCAGTAGCAGCCAGTAATGATATATAGGCTGGAAATTTTAATAATTGCTCTTTTTCTTTTTTATTCAGATCACTGTAGTATTTCATAAATTAAAAATTTTAGAAGTTTACAGTTAATTAGGTCACTTTGCATTTTCAACTATCTTCCTGAGTTTATTTTTATCATTAATCCGGATGCTTTTACCGGAAACACTAATTGTTTTGGCTACAGTTAAAGTTTTTAAGAACTTAAAAACGGTTTCATAAGTCGTTCCTGAATACGCAGAAACATCCTGTCGTGTAATGGGAACCGTAATGTATCCGTCATTGTTCATACCAAAAACTTCCAGAATTTCTAACAATGTTTCTGCTATTCTGCCTTTAACCTCCATAAGCGCAAGGTTTCGCATACGCATTTCAGCTTTTTGCAGTTCAGCTGAATAAAATTGCATTAGTCGATAAGTAAACGAATGATCCGCTTTGAGGGTTGCTTCCAGGAAGCTGCTTGTAATGAAGCAAGCTTTTGATTCTGCCAATGCAGTAGCTGAAACGGGATAAAGTTCGCCTGCACCAAAACCACGATGACCAAGTATATTACCGTCTTTTGCAAATCGAATTATCAACTCTTTTTGGCCAACCCATCTTTTATGCACTTTTACCGCACCTGAATTAATAAAGTAAATACCGCTTACCTTCTCACCTTCTTTAAATATTAACTCTCCTTTCTTAAAGTGTATTGTTTTTTTCTTGATTGCAACCAGTTCTTTCCATTCAGGAATACAGTTTAAACATAAAAAACAGCTGCTTAAATTACAGGGCTTATTACTCATTTTTAAAATCTATATAATATTGTATTAACAATATTATAAATCAAATTATTTATATAAAAGTACGCCAAAATATTGTTTAAGTAATATTTTTGCGCAAATAGATTTTTATATTATGTCCAGAATTGATGAAAGTACACCTGTCTCACCATCCTTAGATCAACTATTCGGCAAAAAAGAAGTATCAAGAAAATCACTTGTAAACAAACGGGTTTTCTATCTAAGCATTCAGGCAATTATGAATGCTGTTTTTATTGGGTTTCTGGCCAAATTGCTGGTATCACTTATTTCAATGATTACAAATTTCGCTTTTTACGGCAGATTTTCACTGGAACTATCTTCTCCCACAGGCAATCATTTAGGGTGGTTTGTTATTTTTATTCCGATTGCAGGAAGCCTCCTGGTAGGTTTAATGGCCAGGTATGGGTCGAAAGCCATAAGGGGACATGGAATTCCGGAAGCTATGGAAAAAATCATTTTAGAAGATAGTAAGATCCCTCCCGCTATTACTTTTTTAAAACCTTTGTCTGCTGCTATATCAATAGGCACCGGTGGGCCCTTTGGTGCAGAGGGACCTATTATTGCCACAGGTGGTGCATTTGGTTCTTTAACAGGACAAGCAATGCATATTTCACCAGGAGAACGCAAGATAATATTGACAGCAGGAGCCTGCGCTGGCATGTCAGCGATTTTTGGAAGTCCACTTGCTGCTGTCTTGCTTGCAATAGAATTATTGTTATTTGAATTCTCAGCCCGATCCATTATCCCTGTTGCATTAGGATGTATCACTGGAGCGGGTATGCATATTCTTCTTTTCGATAACAATCCTGTTTTTGCCATGTCCGCAATTCCTGTTCCATCAAATAGTGCATTAATTATTTATGTTTTATTCGGAGTTTTTATAGGAATCATTGCAGCATTTGTATCTAAATCGGTGTATTTAGTAGAAGATTTGTTTGAAAAATTACCAATTCACTGGATGTGGTGGCCGGCAATTGGAGCAATCGCCGTAGGTTTTACAGGATATTTTGCTCCATTTACTATGGGCGTAGGTTATGATAATATACAGGAACTTCTAAAAGGTACTTTATCCCTGAAAATGCTCTTATCACTTTGTTTTCTCAAATATATATCATGGGCTATTTCCCTTGGCAGCGGTACATCAGGTGGTACTTTAGCCCCATTACTTACAATTGGTGGTGCTTGTGGCGCATTGTTATGTACCGTATCGTTACATTATTTTCCATCATCAAATATAAACCTAATGACCGCCGCATTAATTGGCATGGCAGCCATGTTTGCAGGAGCGTCAAGGGCATTTCTTACTTCAATTGTATTTGCATTGGAAACAACAGGGCAAATAAATGGTTTATTACCATTGATGGGGGCTTGTACATCAGCATATTTTGTGTCATTCTTTTTCATGAAAGGGAGTATAATGACTGAAAAGATTAAGCGCAGAGGAGTGAAGACGCCTGATTCGTATGAGCCTGATGTGCTGCAAACAACCAGTGTGGGGCAATTGATAACAAATATTCCAAACGACATGGCGATGGCAAACCTCCCATATGTTTATATAACCGATGATGCGGGTCTTGCAGCTGAAATAATGGGTAAATATAATCTGGAAAAATTACTCGTTTTAGATAACAAACGTAACATGCAACCAGTGGGTGCAATTACTACTTCAGCCATTTTGAAATATTATAGCAACCATAAACTGAAAGAACATATTTATAACTCACCTGCAAGAACACGAAAAATAATGGTACAGGGAAGAAAGCTGATGAAAAGGATAGGGAAAAAATAAGAATCCTGAAATAAGAATTCTTAATACAATTAGCGGGGAAAAAGAATTGATTATAACAGCGTTAGTTAATCGCCGATGTTGTAATTCATTAGTAGCAAGAAGTTACAAATTATCTAACCAATTGGGGACTGATTTTAAATCATTTACCGAATTATAAAAATATCAAAAGGATTTAATATAGCTCTCGTTTTATTGCAAATAACAAAGTAATGACTTTTAATAAACATTTAATGAATAAGTCATAAAGTAAAAACGCATCAAATTAAATCCCACCCAATTAAGGAACAAGGTTCAGCACTGCTGGCACAAATAATTATTTTTATGGGCATTGAATAAAATTAACCATCTTAAAAAATTAAAAGGCGAGAAGATTTCCCTGCATTTTATTTAGCAGTCGCCTGGGACAGTTCCAAAGATATAGTGCCAGCTCAGGGAGAAGAAGTCATGTTAATCAAACAAAATAAAAAGATACCTATTCGAGCTTATTTTCAAAGCGAAGGAAATCGCTTTTGAGTTCATTGAAGACGATGCGAAAAGCAATAAAATCATTGTGGATACTTTCGTAGTTTTCCGGGGTATTTATTTTAAAATCTCCGTTTATCTTTTCCCGGGTCATTGCAGCTAGTTTCATCTTTTCAATATGCATTCGGTGACGGAGATCATCTATTGTTAACCTGATGTCATTGAATCTTTTTTCGAAACCACTGCTGGTAATTTTTATTTCTTTTGCTTTGTGTTCCGTTAACATCTCCTTAAGCCTGTCGTTAAATATCCTGAGCAGGTTAATATCAAGATTTAATTCAGCAATCCACACCCTGTATTCCAGGTGTAAGCTTTTCAATCCAACCATTAATGACATGCTTTTTTGTTCTTCAATATAAGGTTTTTTTAGTCATTTAATTGATCCCAGCAGATCATTCAGACTAATCATCCGAAATAATATACGATGTCAAATATTGTAATTCGTCAAACCAAAGAATACCATTTCTTAGATAATATTTTTAAAATACTTTTTACCTTCTCCTTATACTGATAATTTAAATTCGCTGAATATTACAAGATTTGCTTTAATTAAAGCCAAAAGAGTCTAACGCAAAAAATTTCTCTTATCTTGATTTTATTGTTCTTCTCAAAAAGAATATTATAATACCTTAACTATGCTGCATTCCCTTTGCTACATGAAAAACATGCAGCACATAAGGAAAGAGAGCATCTATTGTTTCTGCTGCGCCACGGGGAGAACCCGGCAATGTTATTACAAAAGTATTTTTAATAAATCCTGCTACTCCACGGGATAGCATTGCATACGGCATACGCTCCTGGCCATAATTGCGTGCTGTTTCCATAATACCCGGAATTTCCCTGTCAAGCAATGGACTTATTGCATCAGGAGTAACATCTCTTGGCGACAAGCCTGTGCCACCAGTAAAAAGAACCAGGTTAAATCCTTGCTCGCTAAGTTGCTTTACTTTTCCCTGTATAATAGTAAATTCATCAGGAATAATCTCATGTAGTTCAACAGACAGGTTAAATTTTTCAAGTTTATCAACAATTGTTTTACCACTCGCATCCTGTCTTACACCTGCTGAAACTCCATCCGAACAAACAATAACGGCACAACGTAAACCGCTTGTCTGCTCATTTTTAAAATCTGTTTTGCCACCTTTTTTATTTTCTAATCGTATTGCAGAAATTTCGATTCCTTTATCAAGGGGCTTCAGCATATCATACATCGTTAAAGCAGTGATAGCAGCGCCGTGCATAGCTTCCACCTCCACACCTGTTTTATAAATAGTATGTACTTCAACCGTAATAATAATATTTAGACCATCCAGTTCGTGTTTAATAGAAGCATATTCCACAGGAAGCGGATGGCAGTCAGGAATTACATCGCTGGTCTTTTTAATAGCCAGCAATCCCGCTGCTCTTGAAAATTCAAACACATCGCCTTTGGGTACAGTTTTATTTTTTATAGCTTCAATAGTTTCTGTTTTTGAAACAGTGAATATTGCTGAAGCTATTGCCTGACGTAAACTATTTGATTTATGTGTGATATCTACCATGATTATTTATTCTCTTTCCATTGATAAGTTTCATCTGCAAATAACTCTTTTCCCCAGATGGGTAATTCTGCTTTTATTCTTTCTACTGTTTCATTACAGGCTTCAATAGCAGCTTTACGATGCGGAGAAGATGTAAAAACAAACAAACATATTTCACCTGTTGTTATTTTACCAAGACTGTGATATACATGCATGCAGGTGAGATTATATTTCCCAAATATTTCTTCCCTTATATTATACATTTTTTCCAAAGCCATTTCCTCATAGGCAGTATATTCAATAGCCACAACTTTTTTCTCATCAATGATATCTGCCCTTACCTGTCCAAGGAAAATGCTATGCCCCCCTATTTCAGTTTTAGTATTATGTTTTTGAATACTATCCCTAATAAAAGAAGCCGCAATAGCGCCTTGTACAAATATATTTCTAAGTTTTTTCTCTCTCATAATAATTGTTTCGACTGCTGTTGTTTCCATTGAACAATTCCCCCACGCAAACTGTATATCTTTTTTGAAGTTCCAAAAATTATAGTCAATTGTTTTGCGGCTTGAAGGCTGCGCACACCCGATTGACAAATAGTAACTACAGTATTTGATTTTATTAGTGATATATTTTCCTGCAGCAATTTTAACGGGATATGATGAAAAATAAACTCTTCAATTGCAGGAACTTCACCGGCCTCTCTTACATCAATCACATCAATATCGCCTGTTGAGAGTAAGTCATCAAATAAATTAGCATCAATTTCGTATTTTTCAACGATTGAGCCGCATAGCCAATCATAATCCATTTCTTTAAATGCTTCCCCGCTTCCCGGTATCAATAAGCAGGTTTCTTCTCTGGATGATAATTTCAGTTCACATAATTGGTTGTTTAAAGCATTATAAGTTAAAAGACGATTGATGAGTGGGATACCAATACCTGTTACCAGTTTTATTGTTTCATTTGCCTGCATTGTTCCAATGATCCCGGGCAATACTCCTAACACACCAGCCTCTGCGCAATTCATTACTTCATTTTCTTTCGGTGGATTAGGAAAGAGGTCACGATAATTTACTGCTTCATCCGTTTCATTCTTTTTACAATTAAATATTGCTACCTGACCTTCATATTGGGAGATGGCTCCGTATACTAAAGGTTTATTTAGTAACACACAGGCATCATTAATCATATATCGGCTGGAAAAATTATCTGTCCCATCAATAATAATATCATAGGCATCCAGTATAGTGAGGGCATTTTGATTAGTAAGTCTTTCAGGATAACTAATAATTTTTATTCCCGGGTTAAGTTTTCTTAAGACCTTCGCAGCCATTTCTGCTTTTAATAATCCAATATCATTTACCGAATACAAAATCTGTCTGTGAAGATTTGATAAAGACACCACATCATCATCAACAATTCCAATAGTGCCCATACCCGCTGCTGCGAGGTACTGCAAAACCGGGCAACCCAAACCTCCAGCACCAATAACCAACACTTTTGCCTGCAGCAGTTTTTGTTGACCCGCTTCGCCAAAATTTTTCAAAATCACCTGGCGTTGGTAACGTTCATATGAAATAGTATCATTCATTTTTATCCGCCCGAAAATGGTGGCAATAATGCCACTGTACAATTATTAGTTAAAGAAATGTTTTCAGTTACTAATTTTTTATTCACCGCTATTATATACTTTGCGTCAGCCAGTTTTGGATATTTCTCTATTAATATTGCTGTTAAATTGTTTGTATCAGCAATGTCATGAAGAATAAGATTTTCTCCGAGTAAATCACAAAGCTGTCCGAATATGATGACGTTTACCTGCATCTCTGCTTTTTAATTTGTATACAAATTTACCGATACATCCTGTACTAATCTTAAGCATGTGTAAATAATAATTTATAAGCTGCCACCATTAATACTAAGGCTAGCAGGTATTTCAATATAGATTGATTAAAACGCATAGAACCAAAATAAGCGCCGCATACCCCTCCTGTAAAAGCAATGGCTACATAGGCATACATGTCCGGGCTGAAATGAATGCCTTTTGTAAGCTGACCTCCCAAGCCTGATAAAGAGTTTACAAAAATGAATAAGGCACTTATAGCCGCCGTCTGCTTCATATCCGACCATTTTAATAGCAATAAAACAGGCGACAGAATTATTCCACCACCAATTCCAATGAGCCCCGAAAGAAACCCGATAGCAGCTCCTATAATTAACGATAACCCAGTATTTGATTCTTTTAACTCTTTTACAGAAATATTACCAAAGAATAAAAAGCGAATAATGGGAATCAACAGAAGTACACCTAATATTTTTTTATAAACGAATGTATCTACGGTAATCAACCCACCAACAAAAGCCATAGGGACCGATGCAATGGCAAAAGGCAAAAATAATTTCCAGTTAAAATGTTTACCCCTGTAGAATTGTATAAAAGAGGTGAGTGATACAAATAAATTAAGCAGGAGCGCCGTTGGCTTCATCACATCGGGAGCGATACTAAAGATAGCCATCAATGCCAGGTAACCACTGGCGCCTCCATGACCTACCGAGGCATATAAAAAAGCAACTAGGAATAATAAAATATAAAACAGGATAATACTTTCCATCAATACAAATTAAACAGGTAATAAATGCACTTCTACTGGTTCTCCTTCTTTACATTCTATTACTTCCTCATTTATTTTTACCAGGCAGTTGGCTTTGGCAAAAGAACTAAGGCGATAAGATTCCTGTGCATCCAGCACTGTTACCGCTGTTCCGTTATAAAACCCTTTTAAAAAATGTGTAAGAACAGCCGTTTTACGGAATGATTTGGATAAAGGTGCTTTTATTGTTTGTAAACTTATTTTTTGTTTCGTTAAAATTTCTAATGCTAATAAAACATATTCATAAAAACAGGTGAGCACAGAAGATGGATTGCCAGGTAATCCAAACACCAGTTTATTTTCTTTTTTTCCAAAGTACAATGGTTTGCCCGGTCGTTGTTTTATTTTATGAAAAAGTTTTGTTACTCCGCAATTGGCGGTGGCCTGCAATACAAAATCATAATCACCGGCACTGATACCTCCTGAAAGAAATACCATATCACTTTGCTCCAGAGCTTTTTGTAAAATGCCCGTTACTATTTCCAGGTTATCATCCGCATAGTAAACTTTTATTCCATCAATATGTAAATGATGTAAAGCTGAAGTGAGAGCAAAAGAATTTGATTCATACACCTGGCCATAATTTAATGGATTACCTGCCTGCTGCAATTCTTTCCCGGTAATGATGATACTGATTGAAGGATTGGGAAATGCTTTTACTTCTGCAAAACCAATCCCCGCAAGAAATCCAATAGCAGCAGGCGACAACATTTTACCCTTTTCTAAAGCTAGTTCGCCAGTTTTAATTTCTGATCCTTTTGGCCGGACATTAGCTCCCTGCAGTATCCCTTCATCTTCAATAATCAATTCTCCATTTTGGATCTGAACTTTTTCCTGCATTACAACAGTGTCAGCACCCGATGGCACGGGAGCACCGGTAAAAATACGAACCACTCTTCCCCGCGCAAGAGATGTTTTTTCATTACTACCTGCAGCAATTTCACCTTCAAGAATTAATTTTTCATTCTGCTTCCAATCGCTGAATAAGAATGCATAACCGTCCATTGAAGATTGAGGAAATGGCGGCATGTCTGCTGCTGCGAAAATATCTTCAGCTAATATTTTTCCTGCCGCTTGCAGCAGAGATAATTTTACAGGTTGCAATGCAACTGTATTCTCTTCAATAATTTTTTTAGCCTCTTCTACTGAAATCATTATATATAATCATCATTTTTATCAACCGCCAATCGTTATCATGCTCCTGTTATGAATATCTTCTGCATGGAGATGCTCGAAATCAGTTGTAAACTGTCCGCCCAATTCCCTGGCTTTATTGTGAATGTTTTGATGGATCAATGGAACTACATTTTCGCCCCTTCTCAATGCTGATAACAGATCCGTTTCATAACCGGAGAATAAACAGTTTTTCATTTTCCCATCTGCTGTTAATCTCATTCGGTTGCATTCACCGCAGAAATTGGCAC
>JBLMVP010000462.1:0-4410 GCA_050256755.1 Sphingobacteriales bacterium
CAGTTGGTCCATATTCAAGTACTGGTTTTTCTTTTTCGTTGATATGCAAAACCAGTTTATATTCCTCGGCTATAAATTTGTTACCAAATACATGGTCAAGATGACAATGAGTATTGAGCAGCATTTTAGGTGTTAACCTGCTCTTGATAATAAAATTCTGTAAAAGTTCTTTTTCTTCAGCAAAATAACATCCGGGATCAATAACAATAGCATTGCTTTTTTCGTTAAAAAGCAAATATGTATTTTCCTGTACCGGGCTGAAGGTAAAAGACTGAATGTTAAACATATTACAACTCTTTTTTACTGTCTGAAAATGATTTTACACATTACCACGAATAGGCTAATTTTAATACCCAATAGATTTGGTATGGCAAATTATACGATTAACAGAAGGAAGAAAAACATCTGGCATCTTTTTATTTTATTATTAGTGGCCGCCTCAGCCACTGCCCAGGTTAGCTCAGTTGAGTTTGGCAAAAACCGGGTTCAGTATAAGAAATTAAAATGGCGTTATTACCAGAGCGAAAATTTCAATATTTATTTTGCTCAAAATGGCCTTGAACTGGCCAAATACGTTGTACAGGTTGCTGAAAATGAATTACCCGGCATTGAGAAATTTGTAGAATACGGGTTACAGCGCCGGGCTAATCTCGTTGTATATAACAGTTATGATGAATACCAGCAATCAAATATTGGCTTGGGGATCGACTGGCAAAATACCGGTGGTGTTACCAAACTGGTTAACAATAAAGCTATATTATATTATACCAGCGATCATGCTCTTTTAAAGAAACAAATAAAAGAAGCCATTGCCAATATCCTGGTTCAAAATGTTTTGTTTGGTGATGATATTGGCGAGTTTGCCAGTAACCAGGCTTTACTGGATTTACCTAAATGGATGGTGGATGGATACATAGCTTATGTTGGGGAAAACTGGAGTACTGATCTGGACGACAAATTAAAGTCGGCCATGCTGGGCAGTGATTATAAAAGTTTTTATCATTTTGCATTTGATAAGCCGCTACTGGCTGGTCATGCTTTCTGGAATTTTATTGAGGAAAGATATAAAAAGGAAAATGTTACTTACCTGCTTTACTTATCCCGCATTTATAAAAATGTAAACCGTGCTTGTGAGCAAATCTGCAAAAAGAAATTCAAACCACTGCTGGCAGAATTTATGCAGGTTACACTTAAAAAATATTATGATGATATCCGCGGCCGCAAAAATGCGCCTTCCGGTAAATTATCTATTCTTAAAGAAATTAATCAAAATACAGATTATGTCCGCTTTGAAGCAAACCCGTTGCCAAAAAGTTTTTCATACGGTCTGGCGGAATTTAAAAAAGGGGTTCTTCGTGTAGTACTGGTAGAAAACTTTATTGACAGGAAAGTATTATGGAAAAGCGGAGTACGCAATTTGGAACAGGATTTAAATCCCAATTACCCTATCCTTGCCTGGGATCCCAAAGGAACAAGGCTGGCAGTAGTAACAATTGATGAAGGCAAAATAAATTTCTTTGTATATGATTTATTACGCCGGCTTAAGGTTGACAAACAGGTGTTAAGCGATAAGTTTGACCAGGTGCAGGATATGAAATACATGCTGGATGCCAACACACTTGTATTCAGTGCAGTTAAAAACGGGCACTCTGATATTTTTGTTTATAAAATAAAAGAACAAAAGCTGGAACAAATTACCAATGATGTGTATGATGATATTGACCCTTCTTTTGCTTCGTTCCCGGGGAAAAGCGGGATTTTGTATTCATCCAACCGCCCATCGGCTGATGCTGTAAGTGCTGATACTGTTATGCCATCAAATAACAGGTATAATATTTATTTGGTTGATAACTGGAATAAAACAGAATTTAAACAACTTTCGAAACTCACCAATATAAAGATGGGGAATGCCCGCTTCCCCTCCCAGTATAATGTAAACCATTTTACATTTGTGGCTGATGAAAATGGTGTGGGAAACCGCTATGCAGGTTTTTTCCGCTCACAAAAAGCAGGAATAGATACAGTAATTGTAATTGGCGATGAAGTATTACGTAATCCTGATGCGCTGGAATTAGATTCAACGTTAAAAGCGTGGAATAAACAGGAACCGGATTCAATTGGTTATTTTTCAATAACTGTTGATTCAACTTACACTTTCCCCATTTCCAATTATCAAAGCAGCTTATTGGAATCAAGAATAGCCGGAGATAACGGGCAGGTAACAGAAGTTACCAGGCAGGGAGATTATAAATTCCTTTATAAATTAAAAGTTGATGAGAATTTATTGCGTAAACGCAATGTAAACCCAAGACCTACAGAATATGTAAAACGAATTATTAAAGCCGAAAGAATAGCTAAGGGTGAAGCTATTGAACAAATCAAATCAACAACTGATACTGCCGCTAATAAAAAAGATTTCTTTCAAAGCGAATTTGCAAACGATAAACCGGACAGTACAACCACTACTCAGTCGATAAAGGAGGCAGAAGATATTAGTGCAGAATTCAATCCTCTTAAAAAATCTAAACTTTTTCCTTACATAAAAAAATTCTCTGCAGACTATGCAGTAGTTGGTTTTAATAATAATGTACTCTTTAACCGTTACCAGGCTTACCAGAACGGGGCAGGACCTATTAAACTGGCAAATGATAATACATTAAATGGGATGCTACGTGTAGGTATCAGTGATGTGATGGAAGATTATAAATTTATTGGTGCAATACGTCCCTCAACAGATCTTAAAGACAATGAAGTGATGTTTAGTTTTCTTAACCTGAAAAAGAGACTTGACTGGGGATTAACTTATTACCGGGGTACGGCAACTAACCGTTATTATCCATTTTTTGAAGGAATAGATGTACCCATTCCTTTAATAAAAAGTATCTCCAATATTTACCAGCTTAACCTTACTTACCCATTTAATAAAGTGCAGAGCCTTCGGTATGCTGGTGCACTCAGAGAAGATCGCCTGATAATTAAAGCTGAGGATGGCGATTTGGGTAGTAGCCTTAAAGAACCTGATACTATTACACGTTTTATTACAAACAGACTGGAGTTTGTTCATGATAACACATTAAATCCAACATTAAACATATGGAAGGGTTTGCGGTTTAAAGCGTACATGGATTTAAATCTCCAGCTGGGGCTAAAGGATCAGCTTACTTATAATTTTGGAGTTGATGCAAGACATTATTTACAGATATACCGCAATTTTATCTGGGCTGTCAGGGGTGCTGCAGATGTATCGTGGGGAACAAAGAAAATTATTTATTACCTGGGTGGCGTGGATGGATGGTTAATGTTTGGCAATAATGGGAATCCGGGAAATGAAAGATATTTTAATTCTTCGAATCAACCCGATCCCGATCAGGATTATGCTTACCAGTCACTGGCAGTCAATCTTCGTGGTTTTAAGCAAAACGTAGCCAATGGCAACAACGCAGCTGTCATTAATAGTGAATTAAGATTACCACTGTTTTCAACTTTCATTAACCGCCCAATCAATAATGCATTCTTAAGAAATTTCCAGTTAGTACAGTTTTTTGATATGGGTACAGCATGGAACGGAAGGTTTGACAATTTTAAAAGACCTTCAGTAAGGTATAATGACAATAATAACCCGCCTACAGTATCCGTATTAATTAAAGCACCCGGGTTCGGACCATTTGTAGCTGGTTATGGATTTGGAGCAAGAAGTACATTGCTTGGTTATTTCCTCCGTTTTGATGCGGGATGGCCTGTTAGTGGTTTCTTTAAAGGAAAGCCGCAACTATATTTTGCTTTAGGGTTAGATTTTTAATAAAAAATATTTAGTAAGCCCCTCAATATTAACATTGAGGGGTTTTTTATTTCATTTTAATTCGTTTTCTCCGCCACCCATTTCCACCAAAACAATACACTGGTGAAGTAGACAAAGAAATGGATAAACGTGTCACTGACAGAATGAGAATTCCTGTCAATAGCAATAAAAAACCAAACATTGAATGCAACAGCAATTATTGTTATGAGCAAACCCATAGGGTGTACCGGCACATACAGCCATCCGGTTTTTTTAAACCAAATTGATTTCATAATAATTGATTTTAGTTATTTATAAATTATGCTGTTTGATATGCAGCACCATACCATTTTATCCTTCTGCTTAAATACATTACTATAGCCAGTACAATAAATAAACCGATGCTTCCTAACAGCAATGCAGTATCTTCCAAACGAATTAAAACGAAAATGAAACTGTATAAGCAGGTTAACACCGCTGCAAAAACAGAAGCAATACTCCATTTAGCAAAATGGCTTTTAGCATACAGGCTGATTAACAAAATAGTTGCGGCTGCAGCTAAAAAGTAAGCATAGTCAAAAAGAATAAATTCGCTTACAGAAAGCAGCAGTGTATAAAAAATAAGTAACGCT
>JBLMVP010000463.1:0-10291 GCA_050256755.1 Sphingobacteriales bacterium
CATTGCTTCCACAACATCCAATATTGCCGTTGATATTGCTTGTGATAAAGAAGAAACAAAATTATTATTGGAAGCCGCTGAAATTCCCGTACCAAGAGGGACTGTAATAAGAACAGAAGAAGGATTAAAAGAAGCGATTACAAAATATGGTTACCCATTAGTTATAAAACCGATTGATGGTAACCATGGAAAAGGAAACACTACCAACATCACAACATGGGAACAGGCGACTAAAGCATTGGAAGCTGCTAAAGTCTATGGCCGTAATGTGATTGTAGAAAAATTTATTACTGGTTTTGATTTTCGTTGCCTGGTTATCAATTATAAATTTATTTGTGCTGCATTAAGAACACCTGCGTCTGTTGTGGGCGATGGTGTTCATGATATTAACCGGCTGATAGAAGAAATAAATAAAGATCCCCTCCGTGGTTACGGACATGAAAAAGTATTAACGCAAATAACCATTGACCAATTTACACAAAAGATGCTGGATGATGCAGGTATTACGCTGGAGACAGTTCCCGCAAAAGGAGAAAGAATTTTATTAAAGCCAACTGCTAATCTTTCAACAGGCGGTACATCCTCTGATGTAACAGATGAAGTGCATCCAGCCAACATTTTTATGTTTGAAAGAATTGCAAAAATTATTGGACTTGATATATGTGGTATTGATGTTATGGCAAGTGATTTGCGTACACCTGTTTCTGAAAATGGCGGTGCGATATTAGAAGTAAACGCTGCTCCCGGTTTCCGTATGCATATTGAACCTGCTGAAGGATTGCCGCGTAATGTAGCAGAACCTGTGGTGGATATGTTATTCCCTAAAGGCAGTGCCGGCCGTATTCCCATTATTGCTATCACAGGCACCAATGGTAAAACAACTACTACAAGATTAACAGCACATATTGCCAAGAGTGCCGGGAAAAAAGTTGGTTATACAACAAGCGATGGTGTATATATACAAAATCAATTGATGATGAAGGGCGATTGCACCGGGCCCCTCTCCTCTCAATTTGTTTTAAAAGACCCAACCGTTGATTTTGCTGTTCTCGAATGCGCAAGAGGCGGCATATTAAAAAGTGGATTGGCTTTTCAAAATTGTGAGGTGTCTGTTGTTACCAATGTTGCTGCCGATCACATTGGTCTTGGAGGAATTAATACTGTGGAAGCAATGGCCAAAGTAAAACAAGTAGTTCCTGAAACCACTTTCCCACATGGCTATGCCGTATTAAATGCAGATGATGATTTGGTATACAAGATGAAAGATGATTTAAAATGTAATATTGCTTTGTTCAGTATGGATGAAAATAATCCACGTATTAAAGAACATGCGGCTGGAAACGGCTTATCCTGTGTATTTGAAAATGGTTTTGTTACATTAATGAAAGGCAATTGGAAGATTAGAGTGCTGGCTGTTAAAAATATTCCACTCACTTATGGAGGCAAAGCAGTTCATAATATCAACAACTGTTTACCGGCTGTATTAGCAACTTATCTATTCAGGGATATAACGATTGAAGACATTCGTTCAGGATTACAAACTTTTATTCCGTCGGAAAGTTTGACCCCCGGACGTTTGAATTTCTTCCACTTTAAAAATTTTACTTTCCTTGCCGATTTTGCCCACAACCCACATGGTTTAAAATTGCTATGTGATTTTGTGAACAAATTAGATTATCCAATTAAAGTGGGAGTAATCAGCGGTACCGGCGACAGAAGAGATGAAGATATTCGTGAACTGGGAGAAATATCAGCACAATATTTTGATGAAATAATTATCCGCTGCGATAAAAATTTGCGTGGCCGGAGTGCAGATGAAATTATTGGTTTGCTGAAAGAAGGGGTTGACAAAGTAAACCCAAATGTTCCCACTATAACCATCGCTAATGAAAACGAAGCATTGGAATATATTTACGCCAATCATCAAAACGGGGCATTATATACCATTATGTGTGATGTGGTGGCCGGAGCATTAGATAAAATTCGGGAATTAAAGGAACGGGAAGATGCAGTAAGCGAAAAAGCAGTGCTTTTGCATTAGTTTAAAAACCATTTGGGAGGAAAGCAATCATCCCTTATTTTTGCACTCCATTTACAGGATTGGCCTGTAGTATAATGGTAGTACGACAGGTTTTGGTCCTGTTTGTCGAGGTTCGAATCCTTGCAGGCCAACAAATAAGCTCAGCAATGCTGGGCTTTTGTATTTTTCATCCCTCCTAAACCTTCATATTAGCTCTAACATTCATTTAACCAACGTTAAGCTGCCGTTAAGTACCCTGTTAAAATTGTATGTGGCAATTGTTTTGAATTAGCTTAGAAGCAAATAATTTTCAAACAAAAAATTCTACAAAAATGAAAAAGTTAATTCTATCGGCGCTCACATTGTTTGCCTTTACCGCATTTACTTTTGGCCAGGGAAAACCTGCTGAAAAGAAAGAAGCCAAAAAAGAAACTAAAGCAGTAATTAATACTAAAAAGGAAGAAAAAAAAGAAACTAAAAAAGAAGAAAAAAAGGAAGCAAAAGCAGTTACCCCAACAAAAAAAGACGGGACTCCTGATATGAGGTACAAAGAAAATAAAGACAAGAAAAAAGCTACAGGGCCAACAAAGAAAGACGGCACCCCCGACAAAAGATTTAAAGAGAATAAAAAGAAAAATTAGTTTATGACCCAAACAATAATCCTCCGTCGCGCTGGCGGGGGATTTTTATTTCAATTTCTCAAGACATTTTTTTAAACTGTCTTTCCAGAAAGGAATTTCCAATTTAAAAGTCCGAATAATTTTTTCTTTATTAAAAACTGAATAATGAGGGCGTTTAGCAGGAGTAGGATATTGTGAAGTTGCTACGGGATGAATAATACAATTACTCCCTGTTAATTCCTTAATAGCTACAGCAAAATCATACCAACTGATGATTCCATCGTTGCTATAATGGTAAATACCCTGAATGGAGTTGACAGTTGACAGTTGACAATTGATAATAATATCCATGATGGTCTTTGCCAAATCTCCTGCATAAGTTGGAGAGCCTACCTGGTCATTTACTACATTAATTTCATTTTTTTCCTCCATCAGCCTCAGCATGGTTTTTACAAAATTTTTTCCATGATATGAATACACCCATGAAGCACGAATGATAATACTATCAGTATTATATTGCAACGCCTGCTTCTCTCCTTCCAGCTTAGAGGCTCCATAAATAGTTTGCGGGTATGTTGCTGATGTTTCTGCATATGGAACAGTTGCCGTTCCGTCAAAAACATAATCAGTAGAAATATGGATAAACTTTGTGTGATATTTTTTACAAACAGCAGCGAGTACACCAACTGCTTCCCCATTTATCTGGAAGGCTAATTCCTTTTCTGATTCAGCTTTATCAACTGCTGTATAAGCAGCGCAGTTAATACAAAAGTCAGGCCTGGTTATTTCAAAGTAATTACGCACCAGTTCAAAATGATGGATTGGCAAGTCTTCTTTTGATAAAAAAATAAAATTAAACTGGGGATATAGATAGACAATATCTTTAAGTTCTTTCCCCAACTGACCGTTGGCACCAGTAACCAGTATAACAGGTTTATTCCTCATTATCCTTCGAAAACAAAATTATTTTTACAATCTTCAAAAAGCGGATACTGTTTATCTTTTTCAGAAATGATAGTTTTACTAAATGGCACCTGCCAGTCAATATTTAATTTTTCATCATTCAACAAAATGCCTGCTTCGCTTTCTTTATTATAGAAGGCATCACATTTATAAAAAACTTCTGCTGTTTCACTCAATACAGAATATCCATGAGCAAATCCTTTAGGTATTAATAACTGTTTTTTATTCTCTGATGATAATTCCAGTGAATATACTTTACCAAATGTGGGAGAGCCTTTTCGAATATCAACTGCCACATCAAGAATAGAACCAGACAAAACCCGAACCAATTTAGTTTGCGCATGCGGCGCTAATTGATAATGCATTCCGCGTATAACGCCATAAGAAGATTTAGCCTGGTTATCCTGTACAAACTTGATGGATATTCCTTCATGTTCAAAAGTCTTTTCATTATAGCTTTCATAAAAATAACCGCGGCTGTCTTCAAATATAACCGGTTCAAATATTAATAAGCCTGGAAATTCTGTTTTAATAAAAGGCATCTTAAATATGATGTTAGATATGTGATGTACGATACTTCCCGATTTCAACCAGGAACTAAAAACTCAGAACTAACTTATCTTTTAGTATACTGTTCTTCGTAATAATGCTGGTAATCTCCGCTTGTTACATGCCTCACCCATTCTTCATTGGCAAGATACCAGTCAACTGTTTTTTCCAAACCTTCTTCAAACTGAAGAGAAGGCTTCCAGCCCAATTCCTTGTTTAGTTTGGTGGCATCAATGGCATAACGCAAATCATGACCCGGTCTGTCTTTCACATAAGTAATCAACCTGGCTGATTCACCTTCTGCTCTTCCCAATTTTTTATCCATGATTTTACAAAGTAGGTGAACCAAATCAATATTTTTCCATTCATTGAAGCCACCCACGTTATAACTTTCTCCAATTATTCCTTTATGAAAAATTACATCAATGGCCTTTGCGTGATCTTCCACAAATAACCAATCCCTTACATTTTCACCTTTTCCATAAACCGGTAATGGTTTATTGTTTTTGATATTGTTTATCATAAGCGGAATAAGTTTTTCAGGGAAATGGTGTGATCCGTAATTATTAGAACAATTACTCATCACTACGGGAATGCCATAAGTATCATGATAAGCCATTACAAAATGATCAGAAGCAGCTTTGGAAGCCGAATATGGTGAATGTGGGTCATAAGCGGTTTCTTCTGTAAAGAATCCTGTTTTGCCCAATGTTCCATATACTTCATCTGTTGAAACATGGTAAAATAATTTCCCGGCATACTTATCTTTCCAATAATAACGGCAGGCATTCAACAAAACTACTGTGCCCAATACATTAGTTTTTACAAATTCTAAAGGTGAAGATATTGACCGGTCAACATGACTTTCTGCGGCGAGATGAATTACTGCATCAAATTGATATTTTTCAAATATAGCATTGATGAATGCTTCATCCGTAATATCACCTTTTATAAAACTATAATTTGGCTTGTCCTGTACATCTTTGAGATTTTCCAGGTTACCAGCATAAGTCAGTGCATCAAGGTTATATATATGATAGTCGGAATATTTATTTACCAATAACCTCACTACATGTGAACCTATAAATCCTGCGCCTCCTGTTATTAAAATCTTTTTCATTACAAACTCCAGTAATTGAGTTTCGAAATTTTATTTCTGTACAAACCTTTTAAGTCAGCAAACAATGCACCCGGGGTTGTTACAGACAAATAATAATCCTCTGTATAATTTTTAAACACATCATGACTTACTGCAAGTATCACTGCATCATACCCCTTCCCAACAGCCGCAACCATATCCAAACCATATTCATGTTTTATTTCTTCAGCTGCAGCATGTGGATCATAAAAATCAACATCAAGAGAGTACCCTAAAAACTCTTTTACCAACTCTGCCACTTTTGAATTACGGATATCACTTACATTTTCTTTAAAGGTAGCCCCCATCACCAGCACTTTGGCCGAAGAAACTATTTTTTCATTCTTTATTATATGCTGCACCACTTTTTTTGCTACATGAGCCGGCATTTCATCATTTACAAACCTGCCCGCTGCAATTACTCTTGAATTATATCCTAACTGCTGCGCTTTATAAGTAAGATAATATGGATCTACACCGATACAATGTCCGCCAACCAGGCCGGGTGTGTATTTATGAAAATTCCATTTTGTACCGGCTGCATCAATTACATCGCTGGTATTAATTCCAATTAAATCAAAGATGACAGACAATTCATTCATCAATGAAATATTCAAATCCCTTTGTGTGTTTTCAATAATTTTACCAGCTTCCGCTACTTTGATATTGGGCGCCCTGTGAACACCTGCCTTTACTACAATTTCATAAGTTTGAGCAATTTCGTTTAATGCTGCTTCGTCAGAGCCACTAACTATTTTAATAGTATTGCTAAGTGTATGTACTTTATCACCCGGATTAATTCTTTCAGGTGAATAACCCAGTTTAAAATCAATTCCTAATTTCAGTCCTGAAATTTTTTCAATTACAGGCAAACAATCTTCTTCTGTACAACCGGGATAAGTAGTTGATTCGAAAACAACATAATCTCCTTTCTTAATTACTTTCCCAATTGTTTCAGATGCCCTGAGTAATGGTGTAAGATCGGGAACTTTATGATCATCAACAGGAGTAGGTACTGCTACCACAAAAAACTTTGCCTCTTTTAAAGTATTTATATCATCTGTAAAAATTATATCCGTGTTTTCAAATGCTTCTTTACCAAACTCCCTGCTGGGGTCAATGCCCTGTTTCATTAATGCTATACGGCTGCTGCTGATATCAAACCCAATTACAGAAATTTGTTTTGCAAACTCCAACGCTATCGGCAACCCTACATAACCCAATCCTATTACGGCAAGTTTATTTTCTTTATTTATTAACTGTTGATACATTCAAATTTTCGATTATCGATTTTTTCTTAATTTACTTCATACTCACAAATTCCTTTGGTAATTTAACCAGTTCTTCTTTTGGTAATGATTTAAAATACTCATAGGTAATTTTTAAACCTTCCGCACGTCCAACTTTGGGTTCCCATCCTAAAATTTGTTTTGCTTTAGTAATGTCAGGTTGTCTTTGTCTGGGATCATCCACCGGCAAAGGTTTATAGACAATTTTCTGTTTGATGCCTGTTAAGGCAATTACTTCTTCTGCAAAATCCTTCAGGGTGATTTCATTTGGATTGCCAATATTAACCGGTAAAGCATAATCACTCATCAGCAGCCGATAAATCCCTTCAACCAAATCATCTACAAAACAAAAACTTCTTGTCTGACTTCCATCACCAAAAACTGTTAAATCTTCCCCACGCAAAGCCTGCCCGATAAATGCGGGTAAAGCTCTGCCATCATTCAGCCGCATACGTGGACCATAGGTGTTGAATATACGGACGATTCTTGTTTCTACACCATGAAATGTATGATACGCCATAGTAATTGCTTCCTGAAATCTTTTTGCTTCATCATAAACACCACGTGGTCCAACAGGGTTTACATTGCCCCAATATTCCTCATTTTGCGGATGCACTAACGGGTCGCCATAAACTTCAGAAGTAGAAGCAACGAGTATTCTTGCTTTCTTTTCTTTAGCTAATCCCAAACAATTATGCGTACCTAAAGACCCTACTTTTAAAGTTTGAATAGGAATTTTTAAATAATCAATAGGGCTCGCTGGTGAAGCAAAATGCAAAATATAATCCAATTTACCGGGAACATGAATAAATTTCGTTACATCATGATGATAAAATTCAAACCGCTCCAGTTTAAAAAGATGTTCAATATTTTTTAAATCACCGGTAATTAAATTATCCATTCCAAATACATGATAACCCTCTTTTATAAAACGGTCGCATAAATGAGAACCTAAAAAGCCGGCAGCACCTGTAATTAACACTCGTTTTGCTGACATTGTAATTTTTTTATTGGGTTATAGCTTTGCGTCCTACACTTTCGTAATGAAAGCCCAGTTCTTTCATTTGCTGCAAATCGAACAAGTTTCTTCCATCAAATATTACTTTATTCTTTAACAAAGCAGTTATTTTTTCAAACTCAGGTGTGCGGAACTCACTCCATTCTGTAGCGATAATCAATGCATCTGCATTTTTTAATGCATCATACTGGCTTTCTGTAAATTCAATCTTGTCACCTAATAATTCCCTTACATTTTTCATTGCTTCAGGATCAAATGCAGCTATAGATGCTCCCTCAGCAAGTAAAGCATCAATTATATATAAAGCAGGGGCTTCTCTGATATCATCTGTATTAGGCTTAAATGCCAATCCCCATAATGCAAAGCGTCTGCCTTTTAAATCCCCAAAATATTTTTTAATTTTTGGAAGCAAATGCAATTTCTGCTTTTCATTTACGTCCATTACCGCATCCAGAATTTTAAATTCATAATCAACTTCGTGAGAAGATTTTATCAATGCCTGCACATCTTTAGGAAAACAACTTCCTCCATAACCAATGCCGGGAAATAAAAAACGTTTACCAATTCTTTCATCGCTTCCAATACCACGACGAACCATATCCACATCAGCGCCTAATAATTCACATAATTTTGCCACCTCATTCATGAAAGTGATTTTTGTAGCAAGAAATGAATTAGCTGCATACTTCGTCAGTTCTGCAGATTTTTCATCCATAAAGATGATTGGATTCCCCTGCCTTACAAATGGAGCATATAAATCACCCATTACTCTTTTAGCCCTTTCTGAAGATGTTCCAATAACCACTCTGTCAGGTTTCATGAAATCTTCTACCGCAACACCTTCTCTTAAAAACTCCGGGTTAGAAACTACATCAAACTCTCCTTTATAATTTTTGGCAATTGCCGCTTTTACTTTATCAGCTGTTCCCACAGGAACAGTACTTTTATCAACAATTACTTTGTAATCAGTTAAGACTTTTCCCAACACGTCTGATACACCTAAAATATATTTTAAGTCGGCGCTACCATTTTCGCCTGGTGGCGTGGGTAAGGCGAGAAATATGATTACAGCGTCTTTTATCCCATCAGCAAGGTTAGTCGTAAACTTTAATCTTCCTTCTTTTTGATTACGGAGAAAAAGTTTTTCTAAACCCGGTTCATAAATGGTAATCTCGCCGCTGCTTAATTTATTTACTTTTCGTTCGTCAATATCCACACAGGTAACGGTATTGCCTGTTTCAGCAAAACAAGTTCCGGTAACTAATCCAACATATCCTGTTCCAACAACAGCAATTTTCATAGATTATTTATTTATGTATTCTAAAACTTTTGAAGTAATGAAAGATAACTGCTCTTCATCCAGCTCTGTGTGAATCGGCAAAGAGATCACTCTTTCTGTTAACCAATCAGTAATTTTTAAATTATATGCTGCCCCACCAAAAGAAGCAAACATTTGTTGCTTATGACAGGGAACTGGATAATACAACATGGAAGGAATTTTATTGTCACTTAAGAATTGCTGCAACCCATCACGGTTTACTCCTTCCAGCAATAAGGTGTATTGATGAAAAACATGTTTACTGTAAGCTGCCCTGTAAGGCACTGTTATTCTTGGATGATTAACAAAAGCTTTATCGTAGTAATCGGCTGCTTTTCTTCTTGCATCAATATATTCATCCAAATGTTTCAGTTTAATTGCAAGCACTGCACCCTGCACAGCATCGAGTCTTGAATTACACCCAACTAACTCATGATAGTAGCGGATTTTTTGTCCGTGATTGGCAATCATTTTTAATTTTTCCGCCAATGCATCATCATCAGTAAAAATTGCACCGCCATCACCGTAACAACCTAAATTCTTTGACGGGTAAAAAGAAGTGCATCCAATAACCCCTATTGAACCCGTTTTCTTTTTTGTACCATCGCTAAAGGTGTAATCGCTGCCAATAGCCTGGGCATTATCTTCAATTACAAACAAATTATGTTCTTTGGCAATGTCCATTATTTCTTCCATTGGAGCAGCATGTCCGTATAAATGAACAGGCACAATAGCTTTTGTTTTTGGGGTGATGGCCTTTCTTACCGCTTCGGGGTTCATGCAAAATGTTTTGGCATCCACTTCAACAAATACAGGTTTTAATTTCAGTAAAGCAATTACTTCTACTGTTGCGATATAAGTAAAAGAAGGACTAATAACTTCATCACCCGGTTGCAGATCCAAAGCCATCATGGCAATCTGCAAAGCATCCGTTCCATTGGCACATGGAATAACATATTTGCTTCCATTATAAGCTGCCAAATCTGCAGCAAACTGCTGAACATACTTTCCGCCTATAAAAATTGAGCTGTCCAGCACATCTAAAATAGCCGCATCAACCTTGTCCTTAATTTTAAGGTATTGTGTTTTCGTATCAACCATCTGTATAGGTCTCATAATAAGCGGTTTAAAGTTGCGCAAAAATAAGGAAATATAGGTTGGATGGAAGATAGCCATTAGATTTGTTAAAATTTAAATCGCCAGAGCCGGATGCTATTTTTCTATAATATTTTTCTGCTTTTCTACAACCTGGGAATAAGGATTGCTGCCTTATGGAATCCAAAGGCCAAACGCTGGTTAGAAGGCAGAAAAAGTGTATTTGAAAAACTCAGTTTAGAACTCCCAGCTCAAAACACACAATTAATCTGGATTCACTG
>JBLMVP010000464.1:0-5584 GCA_050256755.1 Sphingobacteriales bacterium
ATTATAATCTGCCGATCGGTAGATTATAAAATTGAAGATACAAATATCGATATAGTGAAATAATTCTAAAGCCGCAGTTGACAGCAGTAGCTGCGTTTCAAACAAATGGCCGCAATAAATCCTGTAAGTCTTTTTTAAGGATGTTTAATGTTTTGCCGATGGGGAAAAAGGAATTGCCGATTGGGAAACAGGTATAATTAAAAACTAATATTTATTCTAACTTGGACCTTAATCACCTAATTACACAGGGCTAACTAGAAAAATATTGAAAATTACTCATCGTACATCCAGCCGGATAAATTTCTGCTATACGTCTATTCGTATAGCCAATACCTTCTATTCCACTAACCCATGCAATTTTCTTTTACGTTTGCTTTACCTGTTTATATTTTTTAATTGTATAACCTTTACATCCTATTCTCAACAGGGAAATAACTGGTATTTTGGCGAAAACGCAGGTCTTACTTTTAATACCAACCCTCCTTCTGCCCTTCTGGACGGCCAACTATTTACTTTTGAGGGGTGCGCCAGCATCAGTGACAATAGCGGCCGGTTATTATTTTATACCAATGGGGTTACAGTATGGAATAAGCAGCACCAGGTAATGCCAAATGGTGCGGACTTGAAAGGTAATTTATCAGCTACTAATTCTGCCATCATTATACCCAAACCGGGATCTGACAGTATTTACTATATATTCACGGCCGGCGCAGTAGAGACAAATAATGAGGGATATTTTTTTTCTGAAGTGGATATATCATTGCAGGGTGGATTGGGAGATGTTACTGCCGTTAAAAATATTCCATTATATTCCCCAAGCACAGAAAAATTAACAGCGGTCAGGCATAGCAACGGTATTGATGTATGGGTAATTACAAAGGCGCTTGGAAATACAGAATGGAAGGTTTATAAAGTTGATTGCAACGGTGTAAATACAACACCCGTTACTTCTCTTGCCGGTCATCAACCTTCTGCATTTTTTAATAACGTTAATGTAGGCTGTATCAAAAGTTCGCCGGATGGAACAAAAATAGCAGCAGTTAACACGGCTGAGGCATATTGGGAGCTTTTTCAATTTAATACTTCAACAGGCATATTGTCCAATGGTCTTTTATTTCCTGCTAGCCCCAGGCCATACGGCGTTGAATTTTCACCCGACTCAAAATTGGCCTATATAGGTCAGGAATGGCTGCCGCCAAATAATGTGGATGGTGGGGTATTTCAATATAACCTGGCTACCTATGATTCTGCTGCTATTGATGCTTCTAAGATGCTTATCGGTAACGCCATTGACTGGGTAGGCGCCCTTCAGCTGGGGCCCGACAATAAAATATACTGTGGCCTCCAGTTCCAGCCCTTCCTGGCTGTTATCAATTCACCTAATTTGCCCGGTCTGGCTTGTAATTTTAGCGGTTTACAGGTTGAGACGGGGGGTAATCTTCCACGCCGCGGATTACCTGTATTCTTCCCCGGTTTAATCACCAATAAGAACGCTGACTTTAATTATACAATTAATACGGATTGTTCTACAGTAAATTTTTCAGCAACTACTACGGTAACCGGTAATGTAACCTGGCAATGGGATTTTGGAGACGGCACTACGGGTACTGGTCAAAATATTAGTCATACTTATGCTGCCAGCGGACCAACAAAAGATACTGTAAGGTTGACCGTTAGCTCAACCGGATCGTGTGGAACTGCCATCGCCGTAAAAGAAATTATTCTTAATCCTGGTGTGGTGACAGCCAATTTTCGTTTTCATAAACAATGCGGCAACCTTACAGTTAGTTTTCTTGATTCCTCTACTGCCACCGGAAGCCCGATTCAAAACTGGTTATGGGATTTTGGTGATGGCAATACTTCAAACCAACAATATCCTTTGCATGTATTCGCCACGTTTGGAACATATACAGTAAAGCTTACTGTGGGAACTGCAGGGGGGTGCATCAGTTCTGCAACCATAGAGAAAACCGTTGTTGTGGAAGCTGGGCCAGTTGCTGATTTTATAAACAGCAAGACTTGTGTTAACCAACTTGTTTCTTTTACTGATAACTCTACTACTACTTCGGGAAATATTACAGCATGGAATTGGGATTTTGGAGATGGAACCAGTTCCATATTGCAAAATCCACAAAAAACGTATAGTGTACCGGGAACTTATGAAGTGAAACTGGTAGTAATTTCTTCTTCGGGCTGTTTTTCTGATGTCATTAAAAGAAATATTACTGTAGCTGCAGCACCCATTGCAGGTATCAACGTTGCAGGTGGTTGCGAGAACAAGATTGTTTCATTGCAGGATGCTTCCGTAATTAGCAGCGGCACTATTACCAGGTGGTACTGGAGTCTTGGTAATGGTAATACATCTGTTGAGCAAAACCCTGCTATCATTTATCCTGCTCATGGTTCATATACCATTAAGCATGTGGTTGAATCAAATGGAGGATGTATTTCTGATACAGCTATTACTACTATCAGTATTGAGAGTACTCCTGTTGCAGGTATAACAGTTACTGATGGCTGTGAGGGGCAGATAGTTCATTTTATAGATTCTTCTTCGATTGATTTTGGAGCTATCACAAATTGGAATTGGGATTTTGGAGATGGTAACACTGCTGTATTGCAAAACCCAACACATATTTATTCCACACCGGGCAGTTATACAGTAAAACTGATGGTACAATCAGCTAATGGATGCATGTCTGATACCGTTTCAAAATCAATTGATATTGCAGCAAAACCTGAAGTGTCATTCACTAATACCGAAGCCTGTATCGGGCAGCAAATACAATTCACCAATCAAACGATTTTAGCTTCCGGAACGATCACAGGCTATAGTTGGGACTTTGGTGATGGTTCAACCTCTGCGATTGAAAACCCTGTTCATACTTATAACCGGGAGGGAGATTTTACTGCTACCTTAACAGCCTTTACAGGGAATGGCTGTACAGCAACATCAACAAAAACTTTTCATATCGCACCCGTTCGTGCATTTGCGGGCAACGACACTACTGTTGTAACAGGGCAGCCTGTACCATTACATGCTTCCGGTGGAAAATTCTATCAATGGTCTCCACCCGATTTTTTGAATAAAGACAATGTCTTCAATCCTGTTGCTATCCTGGATCAGGATCAGCATTACAGGGTACAGGTAACCACAGAAGAAGGTTGTACTGATTATGACGATATCACTATTCATGTAATAAAAGGCACTGATATTTATGTACCCAACGCCTTTGTTCCTAATGGAAAGAATAGAATATTCCGCCCCATATTGGCAGGAGTACAGGAATTATATTTCTTCTCCGTATATAACCGTTGGGGCAAACTGGTTTTTACTACCCGCGAACCGGGCAAAGGATGGGATGGCACTATTAATGGTGCTGAACAGCAAACCGGTGTATTTGTATGGGCACTTAGGGCAAAAGATTACCTGGGGCAGGTGATTAATAAAAATGGTACCGTGGTGCTGATCCGGTAACTGCCTGATGATAAATTATTTTGACGTCGGTGTTAGCGTTGTGACCTCCACAGTATAGTTTACCGATAGGAGTACATTCATTACCGTTAAGTAAATTGTAAAGGCAAAAGAAGAGTCTTTGTCTTCCTTTTTCCAGAATTGTACTAATTATGAATAAAATTGTATTTACTTTGACCACCTAGCAAAAAACCAATAACCCGACCCTAGAAAAATATAAAATAATGAATGTTCCCGGGCTCATGAAACACGCTTGTCGTTTAGGTCTTCTTGTAATTTTTAATTCGGTAACCCTTACCTCCTATTCCCAACACGCCAATAACTGGTATTTTGCACATCGTGCAGGAATCACTTTTAATACCAATCCCCCTTCTGCATTAGCAGATGGTGTGATGGATACAAATGAAGGTTGTTCTGCTATTAGTGATACAAATGGCCAGCTTTTATTTTATACTGATGGTGCCACTGTATGGAACAAATTGCACCAGGTAATGCCAAATGGTACGAACTTGAAAGGTAATTGGTCAGCTACTAATTCTGCCATTATTATACCCAAACCGGGATCTGACAGTATTTACTATATATTCACAACCGGCGCAGAAGAGGCAAATAATGAGGGATATTTTTTTTCTGAAGTGGATATTTCTTTGCAGGGTGGACTGGGAGATGTTACAGCCGCCAAAAATATTCTTTTATATTCTCCCGGCACAGAAAAATTAACAGCGGTGAGGCATAGCAATGGTCTTGATGTATGGGTCATTACAAGGGTATTTGGAACCGCAGCATGGAAGACTTTCAAAATTGATTGCAATGGTGTTAACACCACACCCGTTACATCATTTTCTGATAATCCTGCCAGTGTACTTTGGAAAGATGCAAATACCGGTTGCCTCAAAGCCTCCCCGGATGGAACAAAAATTGCTACCGCTAATTCCTCTAATGACCTGTGGGAAATACTGCAATTTGACGCTTCCACAGGTATTCTGTCCAACAACCTTTATTTTAACAGTAACTTTCCATATGGGGTTGAGTTCTCTCCCAACTCAAAATTTGTCTATATCTCAAATATTTTTGCAGAAAATGAAATAGTTGGAGGAATATCCCAGTATGACATAAGTATTCATGATTCAGCTGCTATAGCATCGTCAAAGGTTTTCCTGGGTAAAACGGATGGATTCGGAGGCGCCCTTCAATTGGGACCAGATAAAAAAATATATTGCAGCGTTGGAATCCGCTCTTACCTCGGTGCTATCAACAATCCTGATGTGGCTGGTATTGCTTGTGGATTTACTAATCACCAGCTTGATCTTGCTTTCGGAACCAGAACTTATCTTGGATTGCCTGTATCTTTTCCCCGCGCAGTCATTAACCTTGATGCTGATTACAGTTATATTATACAGTCAGATTGTACCACAATAGATTTCACAGACAATTCTGCTACTACTTCGGGAAATATTACAGCATGGCAATGGGATTTTGGAGATGGTAACACTGCTGCATTGCAAAACCCAACGCATACTTATTCCACACCGGGCAGTTATATAGTAAAGCTGATGGTGCAATTAACTAATGGATGCATATCAGATACTGTTTCAAAAACAATTGATATAGCAGCAAAACCTGAAGTGGCATTCACCAATACCGAAGCCTGTATCGGACAGCAAATACAATTCACCAACCAAACGATTTTAGCTTCTGGAACGATAACAGGCTATAGTTGGGATTTTGGTGATGGTTCAACCTCTGCGATTGAAAGCCCTGTTCATACTTATAGCCGGGAGGGAGATTTTACTGCTACCTTAACAGCCTTTACAGGGAATGGCTGTACAGCAACATCAACTAAGACTTTTCATATTGCACCTGTTCGTGCATTTGCGGGCAACGACACTACTGTTGTAACAGGGCAGCCTGTACCATTACATGCTTCCGGTGGAAAATTCTTTCAATGGCCGCCACCCGATTTTTTGAATAAAGACAATGTCTTCAATCCTGTTGCTATCCTGGATCAGGATCAGCATTACAGGGTACAGGTAACCACAGAAGAAGGTTGTACTGATTATGACGACATCACTATTCATGTAATAAAAGGCACTGATATTTATGTACCCA
>JBLMVP010000465.1:0-3293 GCA_050256755.1 Sphingobacteriales bacterium
GGCGCAATTTTAATATTGACCCTGATTGGTATTTAGGAAAGATTGGTGTTACCGAAACCGGCGAGTTTATGGGAGTAAAACAATTACAGGATTTAATTAAGGAAGAATTTCCTGATTTGAAATTTGGTTATTTCAATCCACCAATAGAACGGATAAAAGGGAATTACGAAATGGATTTTGCACATTGATGAATAATAGATGAACAATCAAAATAAAGTATGGACAGGGATTGGATTTGCGGTATTGGCCACACTTATCTGGTCGGGTAATTTTATTGTTGCGAGAGGCGAAGCCACTAAAATCCCTCCTGTTAGTTTAAATTTTTACCGGTGGCTTTGCGCATCTGTTTTAATAGCGCCTTTTGCTATTAAAAAATCTCAACAGGAATTTGATGCAGTAAAAAAATCAATTAAGTTCCTTGCCTTTTCAGCCCTGTTTGGAATATCCATTTTTAATTCCCTTGTTTATATAGCCGGTCACTATTCATCTGCTATTAATCTTGCTCTTATTGGAACAACTTCATCGCCTATTATGTCAATAATCCTGGCAAAGTATTTTTTAAAAGAAAGAATAGGAACATTAAGAATCATTGGCCTGGTTATTTGTATTGTCGGTATATTGTTATTAATATCGGGTGGAAGCTGGGACAAGCTCAGTCATTTTCGTTTTACTCCCGGCGACTGGTGGATACTGGGAGCGGCATTATGTTTTGCTGTTTATAATACTTCTGTCAAACGCAAACCAGCATCGATATCTCCTGTCAACTTTTTATTTTCAACGTTTATAATTGGTACAATTATTCTTTTACCATTCTTTTTTTGGGAACTGAACATTTCATCCGCTCCACAATGGGATCTTAACCTGGTATTATCCATTCTTTATTTGGGTGCCGGTGCATCAGTAATTTCTTTTTTCTGCTGGAACGCTGCCATTGCAAGATTAGGTGCAGGAAGAGCCTCTTTATTCGGTAACCTTATTCCTATTTTCAGTACTGTTGAAGCGGTTTTAATTTTAAATGAAAAGATTTCTTCTATTCAAATCATCAGCGGGTTATTGGTAATTGGAGGATTGGTGCTGGCAAACCTTGTATTAACCAAAAAGAGTTAAAATATTTATAACAAATTAGCCAAAGGCTTATGCAATCTGGCATGGTTTTACATCGTTAATGTAATAACAGTTAAATTTGTTCTGCCGATATGAACAATACATCCACCAATTTCGAAACGCAAAAGAATTCAAAAGCATTAATAACAACGCTGGTCTTACACGGCCTCCTGTTTCTAATGTTTTTTTTAATTGCGTTTAAAGAGCCGGTTCCTCCTGTTTATCCGCCTCCGGGAGAAGGGATAGAAGTAAATCTTGGTAACAGCGACCAGGGTCTGGGCGATGTTGCTCCGATGGTACCCGGTGAGCCTGCCCCTTCGCAGGAAGAAGTAAGTTCTCCTCCAAAAACTTCCCAGCCTGAAACAGTTAAAGAAGAAACAAAAGATGTTGAAAATGGTGATGAAGAAGTGCTGAAGAAACCTGTAGTGATCAAGCCAACCACCAAACCAAAGCCAGAAGTAAATAAGGAAACTCCTAAAAAAACAACCAATACTCAAACAGTTAGTAATCCTGTTCCTGCTCCACCTAAACCAAAAGCAACCTATAAAGGCGGCACTGGAACAGGCGGTAATAATGCGGATGATTATAATAAAATCAATAACCAGGGTATAGCCGGTGGTAAAGGCGATCAGGGTAAACCAAATGGTAATCCTAACAGTGATAGCTATACTGGCAATGGCGGCTCCGGTAAAAGTGGTATATCTGTTGGCGGCAATTTAAGAGGAAGGGGACATAGCAATCCCAGCTTTGAGGATGATTTTAATGAGAATGCGAAAGTGGTAATGCAGGTTAGTGTTAATGCTGCCGGTAATGTAATTAGTGCAACTTATATAGCAAGAGGTTCTACAACATCCAATGCTACTATGATTGAGATTGCCAGGAGAAAAGCCTTCCAGGTAAAATTTGCTGCAGGTGAAGAAGCTACGGGAACGATTACTTTCAACTTTAAGCTAAGAGGATAATAAAAAAAATTAAAATATACCTCACAGTTTTTGAAAGCTGTGAGGTATATTTTTTTCCTGCATCTTTGCGATGCCATGACTTACCAGCAAACGATAGATTATTTATTCAACCATCTGCCAATGTTCAGCCGTATTGGGGATTTGGCTATAAAAAAAGATTTAACCAATACTATCAAGCTTTGTGAAGCGCTGGGTAATCCACATACCAAATTCAAAACCATCCATATCGCAGGGACTAATGGCAAAGGTTCTACCAGTCATATGCTGGCGGCAATTCTTCAAACAGCAGGATATAAAACAGGTTTGTATACTTCACCACACTTAAAAGATTTCCGGGAAAGGATAAAAGTAAATGGGGAAATGGTGACAGAGGATTTTGTTATTGATTTTACAGAAAGAATAACGCCACTGATTGAAGAAATACATCCATCGTTTTTTGAAATAACGGTGGCGATGGCTTTTGAATACTTTGCAAAACTAAAAGTGGATGTAGCCGTAATAGAAGTTGGCCTTGGTGGAAGATTGGACAGCACCAATATCATTACTCCTGAACTTTCTGTTATTACCAATATTGGCTTTGACCATATGAATATTCTGGGTGACACATTGGAAAAAATTGCTTTTGAAAAAGCAGGTATCATTAAATCCTCTGTTCCGGTTGTTATTGGTGAAACCACCAATGAGACAAAAGAAATCTTTATTACCAAAGCGAAAGAACAAAATGCTCCTGTCAGTTTTGCGGATCAAAATAGATTTGTTACAGATTGGCAAACTGAAAAAAATCTTTTAGCTGTTGAAGTTGCCAAGCATGGCAGACAAGACCACCAGCTTTACCATTTAGATTTAACCGGCGGGTATCAAACAAAAAATTTACTTACTGTTTTAGAGGCATTGAGCATTTTAAAAACCAAAGGCTGGCAGCTAGATGAAGCATTTGTAAAAAAAGCGTTAACTCATACCAAGCAAATAACCGGTCTTCATGGCCGTTGGGAAATTATTCATCAAAACCCAACCATCGTTTTGGATGTTGGACATAATGTAGATGGTATAAAACAAATTGTTCGCCAGTTAGAAAACATTAATGCCCCGCATACACATATTATAATGGGAATGGTTAAGGATAAGGATATTACGGCGGTACTTTCTCTATTACCCAAAGAAGCCAGCTATTATTTTACCAAATCACAAATACCAAGAGCTTTGCCGGAAAATGAATTAAGTGAAAAA
>JBLMVP010000466.1:0-3902 GCA_050256755.1 Sphingobacteriales bacterium
ACAGGAACGTCCGGTAAAACAATTGTTTAAAATACTGGATCATATCAGCATATATTTTCTTATAGCAGGAACGTATACCCCCTTTTTGCTCGTTTATATGAATAATGAATTTGGTATTACTATTTTAACTGTATTATGGGGACTTACTCTTACTGGTATAGTTTTTAAGTTACGTTTTACCGGAAAGTATGAGATTATTTCTACCATCATTTACTTACTTATGGGATGGATAATGATAGCAGGCGGGCGAAGGTTCTTTGACTATTTACCATTACCGGTTTTGGTTTTTATTTGTATAGGGGGAGGATTATATTCCATTGGCGTGGTTTTTTATATATGGGACAAATACAATTATACACATGCGGTATGGCATGTATTTGTATTGACCGGAGCTATCTGTCATTATGTGGCTGTACTCCTGGCCATGTAAACCTGTATTTTCGCAAGCAGGACAATTTAAAAATGGTACATGAAAGCAGCAACAATAAATGATTTGAAGCAGGAATTAATTAACTGCTCCCCTTCCAGATTAACAGAACTCTGCCTGAGGCTGGCAAGGTTTAAAAAGGAAAACAAAGAATTACTCACGTATCTACTTTTCGAGTCACATGATACGGCCACTTATATAGAAAGTGTAAAGAGTGAAATAGCTACACAATTTGCAGGCATTAATAAAAGCAATGTATATTTTGTAAAAAAATCAGTCAGGAAAATATTGCGTATTATTAATAAATACACCCGTTACAGCGGACTGGCAACAGTTGAAATTGAATTGCTCATTTATTTTTGTACTGCTATGAAAGCGCTGGATATTTCAATAAACAACAGTCCGGTACTTTTTAATATTTATCAAAACCAGTTAAAAAGAATTCATAAGGCATTAGCCACCCTTCATGAGGATTTACAATATGACTACCTGCGGGAGGTAAATAAATTATAGCATTGTCGCCGGGTATTGCACTTTAGATCCGTTTCGTATGTCTTTATCAATCACCATTGCTGTTGTTATCTGCGCTGATTAAGAGTTGTATATTTGAGTAAGTTCACGAAAAAACAAATAAATGAAACCAGCCATCTTATTTTTCCTCATTCTAATAAATGCCGCTATAGTCCACGCACAAACAAAAAACAAAACTTCCAGAGCTAAAAGTTCATCTGTCTGTTCAGAGGAATGCCTGGCAACAAATAAAACAAAAACCCTTTCCTGTAAATTAATGAGTGCTGAACTTCAGGAAAGAAAAGCAACGGTATTAGCCGGTTTAAGAAAGCAAATCAAAGAAAGAAAGGAACTGAGGAATGGTTATGCTTTTCGATTTGATGGTTCAGACAATGTGGTGGATGAATTAACCAGTTTTATTAAAACAGAAAGGAACTGCTGTGATTTTTTCATCTTCAATTTATCCATCAGCGGTGATAAATCAGACGCCTGGCTGGAGATAACAGGTCCAAAAGGGGCTAAAGATTTTATTACCGGTGAACTGGAATTATAAATTAAGAACTGACTTGTCATAATTTTATGCCGGCTAACATACACAGATGATACCAAGACCAACACCTGTAAAAATAAAATCACTTGTACAGTTATATGATTTGCTTCCTGAAAATGAACGTATCATTACTGATGTGTTAAGGCAAATTGTAAAAGAAACTCTTCCTGCTTACTGCAAAGAAAAAATATCATACAATGTTCCCTTCTTTTATGGGAATAAAGGTATTTGCATTATTTGGCCTGCCACTATTCCCCGGGGAGGAATAAAGAAAGGTGTTTTGTTAGGTTTCTGGTATGGTTATAAATTAAATGACAGGGATAATTACCTTACCCATGGAACCAACAAACAAATCTTCTATAAAATTTATACCGATCCTGAAGAAATAAATGAAAAAGCCATCATAAAATTGCTAAAAGAAGCCATTAATGTGGATGGCCCTGGTAAATAGTCTCATCATTTTTCTATCCGCTTCACTTCAAACTAATAATTAGTTCATTCTGCACAGTCATCATAACTTATTTATGATGAATATCAGCATATGCTGTATCAGTCATCATTGCAAAGAAGTTGGTTTGATATTAATCTTGCAGCATAAACTTTATGAGGCTTTGTCCTTTTTAGAATACAAAGAAGTGGTTTAATCCCATCCTGTGAACTGCGTAATATAAGTTTTAATCCCTTCCATAAATAAATGTAAAGACTTATTCAAGCCTCAGGGATTTAGAACAATATTCTCAACCCTCAAAAAATGCTTTATGAAAAAGTTATTACTCCTATTAGCTATTATTACTTCATTTGGTATTTATAACCACTCTGCAGCACAATGTGTTATTTCTGATCTTAAAATAAGACCTACAGATATTAACAGCGGCAGTTGTGAAGTAAGTTTTGATTTTACCTGGACACAGGATGTAAATATTGGTAATAAGTATGCCTATATCCACATCTGGACAGAAAGCGGTTACCATACACCTGCAGCCAACTGGGTAGATAAATACAGCAATACTGGTGCCTACCCAAAGGCAGCCGATCTTGTATATGCGCTGTCAACTATTGTAATTGATAAAAACAGTTCTGACACACCATTAATTGGAACAGTTTATCACCCTGACCTTTCTTATATTTTGCCACAGCAAACGGGTCTTTCTGTTACAAAAGTTCACCTGAATAATACATTGATTGAAAGGCTAACGGTGCAGAACATACATATTACATTACCTGCCTGTACAGGAGCACAAACACTGATGTTTGATATATGGGCAAGCCAGGCTGCAAATGGTAAAAATGTACACTGTGTTACACAGGGTGGCAAATTGATAATAAATGAAATAAGGGCAAATGGATTACTTTATTGTTTTACCCCCAGACAGTTCCAGGCAATTATTCAAAACATTGGTCCTGCATTAAATAATGTAACCTATAAAGTTTACCTTGACTATCCTCCGCTCAATATTATTAATCCACAGGATACTTTAGTGTACTCCAGCGATTCCATCGATTTTCCGGCTGACTATACATATGTATCCCCTATTCTTGATTACCTGCCTTACAGTGCCAGCAAAGTTTCTGCCAGCAAACCTTTAATCATGGAAGTAACCATACCGGGGAGACCTAATACCACAATTGCCAGCATATTCAATGGCTGTGCACCGCTACCGGTGAAATTTATTTCCTTTACTGCCATGCAGGAAAATGATAAGGTTATGCTTAACTGGCAAACGGGTAACGAATTAAATAATAAAGGATTTGAAGTGCAAAGGAGATTTACTTCCGGCAACTATCAAACAATTGCCTTTATTCCGTCACAGGCTTTAAATGGTAATAGCGGGTTATCACTTAACTACAGCTACCATGATATGGATAAACTTGATGGAAAAGGCCAGGTTTATTACCGGATAAAACAAGTGGATATTGATGGCAACAGTAATTATAGTGAAGTAAGAGCCATTAAAAACAATGCAGTAAAAATAGATTTGCTCATTTATCCGAATCCGGGAAATGGGATGACAAATATTACCATTCCTGATGGTATTGGTTTGATTGATATTTCACTTAACGATATTGCAGGGAAAGAAATAAAAAGATGGAACAGCGTTAATATGCGTCATGTGCAGCTGAATAACCTAAAACCCGGTATATATACTCTGCGTGTGAGAATACAGGAAACAGGAGATATACTGGTTAATAAAATAGTTATACAATAAACAGGGATAGGTGTGTTATCAAAAAGGCCCTGATACAGGGCCTTTTTATTTTGCCTGATTTCCTTCTTATATTTGGCCCGGATAAACAGAATAGTAAAAAAGCAAAAACCAAATAATGAAAAAATGCTTCAGCATTCTCTTACCAGTTTCATTTTTCTTCTTTTTTCTGCCAGCAATAACACCTTACCTTGTAAAAACGATACTGCAG
>JBLMVP010000467.1:0-6246 GCA_050256755.1 Sphingobacteriales bacterium
CCATATTAGATTCTTTATAAAATGACTATTATATTTAAGTGTTATGATATCATTAACCAGCAAAAAATTATTTTATGAGTCAAACAAATCAGTATTATTTTTCAGTTCCTAAACTGGAAGCATTAATTCAGAGGTTTAATAACAGCTCACCTGTAGCTGGAAAAGGCCTTAAGGGGTTTGTATTTGTTCCTGGATTTGATAACCGGGGTATTTCAAAGGTATTTGCTTATCCCGTCTATGGAGATCAGGGCGGCGGCGGAGATGATATTTTAGTACAGAATTTAGATATTACGATGGCAGCATGTCCTTATCCGCCAGGATGTCAATAAAAACAGTTCAGGAAAATTGGATTTTATTTTTAAATACATGGATACTTTAGTGCCGCTGATTATTTTGATATCTGCGGCACTATATTTCGTTCTAAATAGAGTGGAGCCCACTTTAATTGACAGAACTATTTTGTTTTTTTTAGGCGGCCAGGTGATAATAAACACTTTTGCCGGCTATTTGGAATACTATCATATAAATAATCAATGGCTTTATTCATTAAATATTCTCTTTTTTGTCGTCATTTTTACAATTTATTTTTACAAGGATCTTTCCGGAATTCGGACAAGGAAAATTATCCTGGTCTGGTTTTTATTTTTTTTAATTTTCTTTTGTTTCAGTTTAATTTTCTTTCAGCCATACAGAACGTTTAACAGCTATTCTTATGCACTTGGAGCTTTATTAATAGTAATATACAGTTTGCTGGGATTGCGCCAGTTGATTAACTACTCTCCCGAATATGATATTCTCCGCCTTAAAAACTTTTGGTTTGCAGCAGGAATATTACTGTACTTTGGCAGCAGCTTTTTTATCTTTATGAGCTTTCATTACCTGTCTGCAGTCTCTGCAAAGGATGTAGGGGTATTATGGAAAATTCATAACTTGTTTCTTGCAATAAGCAGTGCTATTTTCTTAAAAGCTATTATGAGTAAAGAATGGATAACAAAATAATTTTAGTTATTTGTGCAAGTATTTTCGCTCTTGTAATAATTTTGTTCCTGTTTAGTTTTATTATCCAGTACCAGAAAAAATCAATTGCCTTTCAAACGGAAAAAAAAGTAATGCAAACTACGTTCGAGCAGGAACTATTAAAAACACAACTGGAAATTCAGGAGCAAACATTAAAAAATATTTCTCAGGAAATTCATGATAATATCGGCCAGGTACTAAGCCTTGCCAAACTGCATCTCGCTACTTTTGAAATTGGCGAACCCGAACTGATGAAACAAAAAGTTGATGGGTCAAAAGAACTTATTACCAAGGCTATACAAGATCTTCGAAGCCTTTCTAAAAGTTTAGATACCGATGCCATATCTGCAATAGGTTTATATCAGGCAGCTAAAAATGAACTGGATAGTATTGAAAAAGCGGGTTTTCATCACACACATTTGATTCTTGATGGAGCATTTTATAAATTAGAGCCAAATGTTGAACTTATTCTCTTTAGGGTATTTCAGGAAGTTCTGAACAATATTATTAAACATGCCGGGGCAAAAAATATAACTGTTCAATTCAATTATCAGCCTCAAATTCTAACCTTGAAAATTAGTGACGACGGTATCGGGTTTGATTTAAATAGGATTAATGAAAATAACAGTAGTGATTTTGGTTTGGGATTAAAAAATATGCATAACAGGACGAAAATTGTTAATGCTGATTTTTTAATGGAGAGCAGGATAGGAAAAGGCACTACGGTTACAATCACAATTAATAACTCTTTAGTGTAATTTTAAAATAGTATGCGTCAAAATGGAAATATTGTATTGGTAGATGATCATGTGCTCTTGCGCAATGGTCTTGCCAACCTGGTTAGGGATTTAGGATACGGAGTATTGTTTGAAGCTGACAATGGGAAAGATTTTATTGAGAAGCTTAAACCAAAATTTTTACCGGATATAATATTACTGGATATTAATATGCCATTGATGGATGGATATGAAACTGCAAATTGGTTGAAAAAATTATATCCGCAAATTAAAGTACTTGCCTTGTCAATGAATGATAATGAAAATGCTATTATCCGGATGTTAAAAGCAGGAGCAAAAGGATATATATTAAAAGATATAGACCCTTCTGAATTAAAAACTGCCTTGAATGATTTGATGACAAAAGGGTTTTACTATTCAGAAATGGTTACGGGTAAATTAATCCATGCAATAAATAATCCAATCAATAATGACAACACAACAAGTGTTGTATTAGAGTTAAACGATCGGGAACAGGAATTTTTGAGGTATGTATGTACTGAACTCACCTATAAAGAAATTGCAGATAAGATGTCTGTTAGCGCCAGAACTGTAGACCATTACCGGGATAATTTGTTTGAAAAACTAAATGTGAAAACAAGAGTGGGCCTGGCTATGTATGCAATACGTAATGGGATTGCCTATGCATAAAAAGGCGGTCAATTAATCGGCTTCTTATTATAATTTAATTTCTTCTTCGTTATTATCAATAAAGTGATATTCAGTTAAATGATAATTAGAGTTGGCTTTTATTTTCATACTCTGCTTATACTTCCATCTCCATTTTAATCTTTTGCTTGGGAAACCTTTGGTAAGATAAGCATGTACAATTGGATGAACGATTACGGTCAGGCCGGAATGTTTTTGCATTACCAGGTAATTAAGATTCTTTTCAATTTCATCCTCCAGTATTAAAGTAGAGGCAATCTTACCTGTGCCACCACAACTTGGACATACTTCCTGCGTGTTTATCATTAGCTCCGGCTTCATTCGCTGCCGGGTAATTTGCATTAATCCGAATTTTGAAATGGGTAATACTGCATGTTTCGCTCTGTCAGTATTCATAAACCCATCCATCGCTTCCATCAACTTCTTTTTGTTGTCAGGAAGTTTCATATCAATAAAATCCACTACAATAATTCCACCTAAGTCACGAAGCCTTAACTGGCGGGCAATTTCATCTGCTGCCTCCAGGTTTGTTTGCAGGGCATTTTCTTCCTGGTTGCTGCTTACGCTTTTATATCCGCTGTTTACATCAATTACATGAAGCGCTTCTGTATGTTCAATAATTAAATAAGCACCACTGGGGAGGTTTACTGTTTTACCAAAGGCGGCCTTTACCTGTTTGGTTACACCAAAGCTGTCAAATATCGGAGAGCCATTATGATAAAAACTTACGATATCTGCCTTATCAGGTGCAATTTTTTGAATATAAGTTTTAGTGCTGTTGTAAATATTTTTATCATTAACAACAATCCGGTTAAAGTCCTCATTCAATAAATCACGAAGTATACTGGTTGTCTTAGTTTGTTCACTGAAAATTTTTGCCGGGGCAACTGCATTTTTCAGGTTAGTTTGAATGGTATCCCATGTAGATATTAATGTTGTAAGATCATCGTGTAGTTCTGCTGTTGATTTACCTTCGGCAGCAGTACGAACAATAACACCAAAATTTTTTGTTTTAATAGCTTCCACTATTTTTTGTAAACGGCGGCGTTCATCTCCCGAATGGATTTTCCGGGAAACAGCTATGATATCATTAAAAGGGGTAAGCACAACAAAACGTCCGGGCAATGAAATTTCACAGCTCAATCGGGGGCCTTTTGCTGCAATAGGTTCTTTAAGTATTTGAACCAGAACATTGGGGCGGCCATTCATTACTTCGGCAATCTTTCCCGTTTTAATTATCTCGGGCTCTAGCTGAAAGCTGGAGAATTGAAAACCGTCTTCACTTTTATCAGTAATGGCCTGCTGTGTAAATTTTAAAATGGAACGGACATAAGGACTTAAGTCAGTGTAATGAAGAAAGCCGTCTTTCTCAAAACCAACATCTACAAAAGCAGCATTCATACCTGGTATCAGCTTCTTTACTTTACCGAGGTATAAATCACCTACAGCAAAATCAGAATCTGCATGTTCCTGGTGCAGTTCAACCAACTTTTTGTCTTCCAGCAGGGCGATTTCAACACCTTGCGGGGCAGCATTAATAATAAGTTCTTTGTTAGGCATAAACAATCACTCTAAACAATCAACCATCACACACCTTTGGAAATTGTTAGGAGAATACTGATAATAAGCTCTTTCCGGGAAATTATTGCGAAACAAGCAATCAAATCAGTAAAAAAGAAGCCGGAAGTTAGTTCTTACTTCCGGCTTAAACAAGAAAGCCTTCAGAAGAATATTTAATTATTTCTTCTTATGACGATTCTTCCTCAAGCGTTTTTTACGCTTATGAGTCGCAATTTTATGACGTTTTCTTTTCTTACCACAAGGCATAACACTAATAATTTTTAAAAATTAAAAAATCTATTTCAATGAATTAATACGTTCATCTAATGCTTTAATAAACTCTTCTGGTACTCTTTCGTTACGTTGTTTTGCCAAACGTTTTAAAAGTTCTTTTCCTTTTTCGTACCATTTACGTGCATTTACTTTATCTCCCCTTTGTTCATATGCTTCAGCTAATAATAATATAGCTTCAGAGTTTTCCGATTCCTTGCTCAATACCTTTTCAAGCCTTTCAATGGCTTTATCCCATTGCTGTGAAATTACCGCACCATAACCCAGCATAAATTGGGCATACATATTAGAACTATCTTTTTGCTCTACTTCCCTAATCATTTTGATTCCTTCCATAGGTGAATGTGTGCCGCTGAATAAGATAACAGCGCCTAATCCAACTTTGGCTGAATCATTGGCGGGGTTAATAGCTAATGCCATGTTGTAAAGAGCTTCCGCTTCTCCTGACATCCAGTTCTTTATGGCTGGTTCGCCAATTTCTCTTGATGTCTCAAAAAAGTTGCGGGCAGCAAAGGTGAGGCTTTTTTCCGAATTTTCCAACCTGGAAGCTTTTCCTATGTAGCCTATATAAGGAATATTTTGATGAAGACTATCTTTCCAGTAATGGGCAAGTTGATGATATACTTTTATTTGCTGGTCTTTAACGGCACCGCGAATAACTAAATTTTCGAGACTGGCAATGTGTTCCGATTGTGAGGGAGTTAAATTTTGTTTTGAAAAATTTATAAATGATTCGAAATCAAAATTAGATAGTTGTTGATTTTGTGTTGATGGTTTGGCAGGAGTTTTACCCGGTTCAGAAATTTTTCCGAATAAATAAAGGGTGGCAATTAAAATGATACCAATACCAATTAAGAGGGTTTGTTGTTTTTTCACTTTTGTCTAATTGAGCCGCAAAGTTATTGGACGGCCCGCTTACTCTTCACTTCCTGAACAAATTCTTTTGCAGGTTTAAAAGCAGGGATATAGTGCTCGGGAATATGAACAGCTATATTCTTCTTAATGTTTCTGCCAATTTTAGCAGCTCGTTTTTTGGTAATAAAACTTCCAAAACCACGAACATAAATGTTTTCTCCATTGGAAAGGGATTCCTTAATTTCTTTAAACATAGTTTCCAATGTTACCAGTACATCAACTTTAGGGATGCCTGTTTTTTCTGAAATTTGATTTATTAGGTCCGCCTTTCTCATTGTTTAGTTGGTTTTTAAGAAGATTAATTACCTCTAATGTAAGACAAACATTTTGAAAAATGCAAGATTTTACCCCAAATTCTTGTATATCAATAAGGTAAGCTATTTTATAAAAACAATATTATTTTGTAAGTCGTTGATTATTAGACAAAAAACTTAATTAACTTCGGTTGCGAAATAAAAAATGAAATCATTCATTACAAAGGAGTTATATAGAAAGGAAAAAAGAGCTTTTTTTACAGAGGGTCTTTTAAAATGGAACGAGAATGCGAATGACCGATTAATGCCATGGAAAGGAGAGAAAGACCCATATAAAATATGGCTTAGCGAAATTATACTGCAACAAACAAGAGTGGAGCAAGGCCGGGCCTATTATGAAAGGTTTATAAAATCTTTTCCAAACATTAAAAGATTAGCAAGAGCAGGTGATGAAAAGGTATTTAAGTTATGGGAGGGATTGGGTTATTATTCCCGGTGTAAAAACCTTTTAGCCACAGCAAGAAAAATTTCAGCGGATTTTAATGGAATCTTCCCCAATTCTTACGATGAAATTGTAAAGCTGAAAGGTGTTGGCCCATACACAGCCGCAGCCATTGCTTCTTTCGCCTTTAATTTACCATATGCTGTTGTTGATGGAAATGTAATGAGGGTACTGAGTAGATTTTTTGGAATAGATACTCCAATTGACGGTACAGCGGGTAAAAAATTATACCGGGAAATAGCAGATGATTGCCTCCCCAAAA
>JBLMVP010000468.1:0-10995 GCA_050256755.1 Sphingobacteriales bacterium
GGTAGCCTTAAATTCTATTCCTGCATTTAAATCAACAGCTCCATCCAGTCTGAAGGATTTTTTTTCCGGTGTTTGATACTTCGGACCTCTCCAGGCAAATAAATCACTCTTTAACCAAACATCTTTGACAGGCTGCCAGCGAAAAGAAGCGTTTAATTCGATTGGTATTAAATGCCATGGCTTATCCTGGGTTTGAATACCGTAATAACTGTAATAATTTAAAGCAGCTGACAGATTAAATTTATCCTGCACCACATAAGCCAGTTCGCTTCTCAACTGCAACGCTTTTAATTTGTTTTCTTTTACTACATTAAAAATTCTTTGTTTGGCGCTATCGTTCACAAACAAAGCCATATTATTGTATTGAATATTCCCCGCTTTAATATTATAGTTAAAATGATTGGCCACACTTCCTTTAATGCCAAAATACCGTTCATACACACGGGTATTAAATTGTGTTAAAGGCTGGCTTACCCATGGATTTATTGCTGCAAGATTTTGATAATTATTTTTGATATAGTAACCAATCCAGCCGGCTGTTACAACAAACTTTTCATTCTGTACCCGGTAATCAGCTCTTATATCCGGAAGGGTGTTAAACAAATTATTATCCCATGATGGTATAATACCTAATTGTAAAAATAAATCCGGTGTCTTTAACAGGAAGGCGCCATTAACAGAATAAATATTATTGCTGAAAGATTTTAAGTCTGCTGGTTTGTACTGGGTCATATTAGCGGTGGCACCAAGTCGTAACGCACTTTTGCCAACCGTTTTTTCAACAGGAATATTAAGAATGGCATTGCTTTCTGTTCCTTTATGATTATCTGTAAAAATATTGATAGATAAATCAGGGTTGTAAGAAATACCTAAATCATTTACAAAAGCATTTTTTAATCCCGCCTGAATTTTTACTGTTTGAAATTGCTGCCGCAAATCAGTCTTTGTTGCATTCTTTACTGTAGAGTCTGTACCATACTGATAATAAGTATCCTGGCTATAACCAGCCTTACCATACCATTCAATTCTCCCGGTTACGAAATTCCCATTTAAACTAAATCCACTCTGGCTGTATTGTTGAAAAGGTAATTTCCCTTTTGAAGAAATATGATTAGCCAAAAGATTTATATTGGTTTTCTTTCCATCGCCAAAACTAAAACCTGCCTCAATAAAAGGGGTACTGTAATTACCAAAGCCGGCTTTTACATAATTGGAATTATGACTGGGGCCGGTGGTATCTATAAGCAAAGCCAGTGGTTTTAATGTTACAGGCTGATAGGAAAAAAATAAATTTTGAGACGGAATATTATAAGACAGTTTAGTTGTTCCATTATCAGCGGGCAAAGGGGTGGCACTGAAATTTATTTTAGCGGCATTACGTAACACCGGCTTAAAAGAAGAGGTGATGTCAATAGAACTTCTTTTAGTAGTATCTTTTTGAGCTATGGATAGATTGACAATGCCCAAAAAACAAAATCCAAAAACAAGGATGAAAACTATATAGAACTTTTTTCTCATTATTAACTATTAATTACTAATTATTAATTATCCGCCAATTTTTGACTGCTGACTTTCTTCAGCCTTTACTTTTTCTAATTTTTGCTGTGCTTCATTTTTTAATTCAAGATTGGTAGCATTATCTACTATGCTCTGGTAAGTAGCTTTTGCATTGAAATAATCCTTTTGAGCTGTGTAAACATCCCCCAGTAAAATATAGGCTTTGGTTACCCAGTAATCATAAGAGCCGCTCTTATTTATTACCTCAAAAGCTGCCTTCTCTGCATTGGACAAACTGCTTAAAGAAAAATAGGAAGCCGCAATTTCATATCTCGCTTCTGCTGCCCATGCTCCTTTATTGAGTGTAATTACCTGCTTATAATTAGTTATTGCCTGGTCGTATTGCTGCAACAACTGGAAGTTTTTGGCAGTAACCAAACTGCTTAATGCCTTATCATCTGCTGTTACGCCCTTATTGGTCAATAGTTCTCTCGCAATTTCTGCTGCTTCTTTATATTCTTTTAACTGGTAATGGCAACGCAGCAACCCTCGACGGGATTGTATTTGATTTTCAGAAGTAGAGGCTACGGATTTTAATTTCTCGTAATACTGTTCTGCATTTTTATAATCCTGCAATTCAAAATAGTAAATGCGGGCGGCCTGCAAAGCTGACCGTTCTAAATAATTACTGTTACCCTTCGCTGCTGCTGCTTCATATCCTTCCACTGCATTTTTCCAGTCCTTACGCTGAGAATAGCATTCTGCTTTAAAATAATAAGCTTTTACTGCACTGGCTCCGTCAGGATATCGTTTTAAATAATTATCAAATTGCCCGATAGCTCCGGCACAATCACCATTATTATACTTTAATTCACCTGCAGCATAAGTTAAAGAATCTGCTTCGCTCACATTTACATCTTTACCTGCACCCTTAACAAAATCAACATAATCATTTGGCCTGCCTAACTCCACGTAAATAGCTTTTATATTTTGTAAAGCCTCATCACTTTCGGGTGAATTAGGATATTGGGTGATTAATTTCCTGTAAGCATCCAGCGCCTCATTATTCTTATCAATATTGTAATAAACCAGGCCAAGTCTTAATAAAGCTTTTGGACGAAGAGAAATATTTGTATAAGAAATCACATTATTCAGGTAAGGAATAGCATCCCTGAATTTCTCATCAGCAATCAGTGTATTGGCGATCTCCAGGTTGCTTTCTCCAATCAGTTCGCTTGATGGATACAGACGCTGTAATGTATTTAATTGCTTTATTTTTTCAGATGGACTGGTAATACCGGCAATCATGGCTTTTTGAAAGGTGGCATAATCACTATTAGGCCAGGAATGTCCAATGACTGTTTCATACATGCCTTTCGCCTTTGCATATTCTTTATTCATATATATACAATCGGCAGTACGTATATAGGCATCCTGGTCAAGAGCTGATGAAGTGAGACTAACTTTATTAACTACTTTTTGAAAATATCCCAGTGCCACATTAAAGTTTTCTTTGCGGAGGTAACAATAACCCAAATCATAATTTGCCTCTTTCATACCGCTCCCCTCCTGTCCGGGACTTCCGCTTGCATTAAAAGCATTTAAATACTTAACCGCGTCATCTATCCTGCTATTTCTGTAAGCTATCTCCCCTTTCCAGAAATTGGTCATTGGAAGAACCGATGTATTATTCGGGTCTTTCAAAATTTTATCGAGCAACTCCTCTGCTTTAACTATTTGCTGATCGTTAATATATTCAACAGCCCTTCCATATAAAATTTTTGGGTATAATTTTTTAGTTGATTCTGATTTATTAGGCAAAGATTCGAGTAATGCCAATGCATCTGCATAATTGCTGGTATTGGTTAACACTGCCACCAACAATTCTCTTGCTTCATCAGCATAGGTTGAATTGGGATATTCATTTAAAAAGTTTTTAAACTCTTTCAATGCCACATCCTGGTAACCTAATTCATAAGAAAGTTTAGCATAATTGAATTTAGAAATTTCTCTTTGTTGCTGGTTGCTGCTGCTGGCTGCACAAAAAGCAAAAGCATTACGGGCATTGGCTTTTTGATTGGTTTTTAAATAAGCATCGCCGAGCAAATACATAGCATTCTGGCTCAGCGAATCTTCTTTGCCGCTTAATTGTTTAAATCCTTCTATGGCTTTGTTTAATTGCCCTGCTGCATAATAGCAATAACTCACTTCATATAAATCTTCTTTCGTAACCTTTTTTGATTTGCTTACATAAGCTTCGAGGTATGGAAGGGCTTTGGCAAATTCTTTTTTCTCAAAATAAATATGTCCCACCATCTGCTGCAATTCCAAATCATAATAGCTATTGCCCTTTTTTAAAGAAGCTTCTCCCATTTCAAGAGCTTTATCCTTTTGCCCTCGGAAATAATAAATATTGATGATATAGAAAGGAACAATTCTGCTATAAGACGGATGATCTTTCACCTGCTGAAAGGCCTCTAAGGCCGCATTATAATCTTTATCGTAAAAAGAAATAAAACCATAATAGTATTGTGCATCCAATTCATATTTGTTCCCTTTTACCTGTCGCACTGCATTAAACAGAGGTTTGGCCTGGGCAAAGCGCTGCAGGTAGAAATAAGAATAGCCCAGTTGAAACTTTTGCTCAGTGATTTGCTCATTGGTAAGGTTTTCAATATTGGATGATTCAAAATAGTCAGCCGCAGTTCTGAAATCGCTTTTACGGAAATAATACTGACCCAAATAAAAACTCAATTGCTGTGTACGTGGCTCATTATGTGCAATAGCAATATATTCCTTAGAGGGGTCTTCTGCCCTCGGGTCATTCATCATCAGCATGCAGGCGTTGAGATAAAATTCTATATCCTGCACTTCTACGGTGCGGTTAGAATAATCCGTGGAACTAATTTCCTGTTTTAATTCTCGCAAAAGTGGCAATGCCAAACTGTATTGCTCTTTTTGAAAATATTCTGCTGCTTTTTTAAATTTTCCCTGGGGGTCGCTGTAAATACTTGTTTGTTGACCAAACACAGCAAATGAAGAAACTGCAAAGAGTAGAAATCCAAAAATCCTTTTCATGTATCCCTGAATGTTGCTTTAAGAACGAATGATGTTAGTAATTATTTTACGTACCTGTCTGCCGAACTGTTACACTTAAAACCAAAGATACTGATAAGCTTTTTTGCAAAGACTGTTCCAATTACTTGTGGATAAAAGGTTCTTAACCCTTATTTTTGAGTTTTTAAAAAAATTCCCCAATGAAAAAATTATTATCAACTAATTATTCAGAATTATCTTTTAACATTTCCTTATTCCTTTTACGTGTGGTTCCGGGCTTATTAATACTGGCAGACTATGGTTATGGCAAACTGGTAAATTTCTCCAGTAAAAAAGATTCCTTTATGAACTTTATGGGGATTGGCAGCACCACTTCACTTGCACTGGTAATATTTGCAGAATTCTTTTGCGCTTTTTTATTAATTATTGGTTTGATTAACCGCCTAACTGTTATTCCTCTTGTAATTACAATGGCAGTAGTAGTTTTTAAAGTAGACCATGGAAATATTTTTGGAAGAGGCACCAATGAAATACCAGCTTTATATCTCTGTGCATTTACTGCAGTACTATTGCTTGGACCAGGCAAATTTAGTGTGGACGGGGCAATGGGGAAATAATTGAGGGTTGAGAATTGAAAATTCTGATATTAGCCAGAAACCAATAACCATCAACCAGTATGTTTGAAGCAACAACACAAATAAGAGTTCGCTATGCGGAAACCGACCAGATGGATGTGGTGTATCACGGCAACTATGCCCAATACTTTGAAGTAGCCCGTGCAGAAGCCATCCGCCAGCTGGGTTTCACTTATAAGGATATGGAAACAACAGGTGTAATAATGCCGATAGTAGAATGGCATGCTAAATTTTTACGCCCTGCACATTACGATGATTTGCTCACCATTAAAACAATACTGAAAGTATTGCCAACAGACCATCGCATAGAATTTCACCAGGAAGTTTATAATAAAAAAGAAAAACTACTCACCACTGGCAGAGTAGTTTTATATTTTATGAATGCGGAAACCAAAGAGAAAACAGTGATGCCGGATGTTTTGAGGTTAAAGCTGGCAGAGTTCTTTAGTTGAGACCTAAACCACAAACTATAAACATCAAACCAAGACTACACTCTGTTATTATCTGCTTTCCAGTTTTGGATTGACTTTTTTATTTCTTTAGCTGTTGTACCTTCTTCTGCTGCTTTCTTTGCTAAATCTACAAACTCTATGTCAGGAGCAAACCGAAGTGCAATAATTTGCCCCATGCGTAAACGGCTGTCCAATTGTTTACCGGTTAAAATAAAATGCCGGAAATTTTCTTCGGCTCTTATGGCCCTGTCCTGTGCCTTTAACGCAAATGCCCGGGAATACCAGTAAAAAATAAATAACAACGCTGAAATTGCCACGAGCAATGAAGCAGAATAAATATTTTCTCTAGCTGAGTTAGCAAGATTAATAATACTTCCCACTAAAATAGCCACCATTATGGTTGGTGTAATAAAATGCCATAACAGAATGTAGCGGCTATGATTCTCTAAATTTTGCTCTTTCATAAATACAGTTTGTTTAAAGTTAGGAGGAAATTAAGCATTCTGTCACAAATTGGGTTTTTGATTTAATTGCTCTTATGTAGATTGCAGATGAAAGCGTTATTTAAAATTCTGAAATATGGCATCGGTTTCTATTATAACTATTGGTGATGAATTACTGATTGGTCAAACCATTGATACCAATAGCGCCTGGATGGCACAACAACTCAATAAAATTGGAGTGTGGGTTAAACGCCGCGTAGCCGTTGGTGATGTATGGGATGAAATATGGACGGCATTGAATGAAGAAAGCAAATATTCAGAAATTATTTTAATTACAGGGGGGCTTGGTCCAACTGCTGATGATATTACCAAACCATTGCTCTGCGAATATTTTGGCGGGAAGATGGTTGTTAGTGAAGTGGCACTGCAAAACGTAAAAGATATTTTTTCCAAATTAAACAGGCCCATCATTGAAAGAAATTTAAAACAGGCTGAAGTACCCGATGTATGCACTGTGCTTAACAACAAAAGAGGAACAGCTCCGGGTATGTGGTTCGAAAGAGGCGGTAAAATCTATGTTTCCATGCCGGGTGTGCCACATGAAATGAAAGGGATGATGCTGGATTATGTTTTACCCAAACTTCCTGCTTTATTTAATTTACCGGTAGTTTATCATCAAACATTATTAACTGCAGGACAGGGAGAATCATTTTTAGCTGAAATGGTAAAAGATCTTGAAACCAATCTTCCTGATAATATTAAACTGGCTTATTTACCCAATTATGGAATGGTTCGGTTGCGGCTTACCGGTAAAGGGAATAATAAAGAAGCTGTAGAAAACGAAGTAAACGAAAAGTTTGAGCAATTGAAATCGTTGGTGAAAGAATTTATGGTGACGGATACAGATGAGCCAATGGAACTAATTGTTGGCAAAATATTACGCAACCGAAATAAAACTATGTCCACTGCAGAGAGTTGTACAGGTGGGGCTATTGCCAGTTTAATTACCTCCATTGCCGGCAGCAGTGATTATTTTAAAGGCAGTATTGTCAGCTATGCCAATGAAGTAAAGGAAAATTTATTACACGTAAGTCATGATACTTTGCAAACAGTTGGAGCAGTAAGTGAAGAAACAGTAAGGCAAATGGTAAAAGGCGCATTAACTCAACTCAAAACTGATTTTGCCATAGCAACCTCCGGCATTATGGGTCCCGGAGGCGGCAACAAAGAAAAGCCGGTTGGGATGGTGTGGGTAGCTGTAGGTAATAAAAAAAAGGTGATAACGCAAAAGTTTCAGTGGAGGTTTGACAGGGAGAGAAATACTGACTTAACTGTACAAAATGCATTGAATATGCTGCGTAAATTCATATTAGCTGAATCCTGATTTTATGACCAGTGGATTAGGGGGAATTAATTACCTTTGCCGCCGACGTAATTGCCTGCTATTCCTGCCGAAATTGGTATTCACATTCATTGCCGAAGGTTGCAATGACGTACAGGTGAGTGACACAACCAAAGCATCATAGTACTGCAATTGCTGGTAACATAAATTTTCAATTAAATTTTTTATCATAATGTCTGTAGTTGATCTGGTAATGCCAAAATTGGGTGAAAGTATAATGGAAGCCACCATTTTAAAGTGGCATAAAAAGCCCGGCGATAGCGTAAAAATGGATGAAACTGTTTTGGAAATTGCTACTGATAAAGTGGATAGCGAAGTGCCCTCAACTTCGGAAGGGACGATTGCTGAAATTTTATTTAGTGAAAATGATGTGGTGCCGATTGGTACCGTAATTGCACGGATTAATACAGGAAATGGAGTAATTAACATTACGCCTTCTGCTGCAAGCTACACGCCGCAAACCGTTGAAGTGCTGAAAGAGGTTGAAGAAGTTCCTTATCAACCAACTACAGCTGTTAATACCAATAAACCTTCCGGCATTCGTTTTTATTCCCCTCTTGTTTTAAATATTGCCGCTAATGAAGGCATTGGCATGGCTGAGTTGGAGAAAATTCCCGGCACAGGTAATGAAGGGAGAGTTACCAAGAAAGATATTTTGGATTATGTGAGTGGAAGAAAAGGTGGAAAAGCTGCAAGCCACGAGCCGCAAGCTTCAAGCTACCAGTCACCTGCAACACAAATACAACAAGCAACCAGTAACCAACAGGCACCAACTATTTACAGTGGTAATGTAGAAATTATTGAAATGGACCGTATGCGTAAGATGATCGCCAAGCATATGGTTGATAGCAAGAATACAAGTCCGCATGTAACCAGTTTTTCTGAATGTGATGTTACCAACCTGGTAATGTGGAGAGATAAAGTGAAAAAAGAATTTGAAAAACGTGAAGGCGAGAAAATAACTTTCACCCCATTGTTTATCGAAGCGGTAGTAAGATGTATTAAAAAATATCCATGGTTGAACAGCAGTGTAGATGGTGATAAGATAATAGTAAAGAAAGATATTAATATTGGCATGGCTACTGCTTTGCCGAGCGGTAACCTGATTGTTCCTATTATTAAAAATGCAGACCAGTTGAATTTAGTTGGCTTAACCAAACAGGTAAATAACCTTGCTAATGCAGCCCGTAACGGTAAACTAAGACCAGATGATACCAGTGGAGGCACTTTTACTTTAACCAATGTAGGAACATTTGGAAGTATCATGGGTACGCCGATTATCAATCAACCACAAGTGGCAATTATGGCGGTGGGTGCTATTAAGAAAAGACCTGTTGTGATTGAAACTCCTGCAGGTGATACGATTGGTATCCGTCATATGATGTATATATCACTTTCTTATGACCATCGTATTATTGATGGTTCGCTGGGAGCTACGTTTTTGCAGGCTGTGTCAAAAGAATTGGAGAATTTTAACCCAAACAGAGAGTTTTAATTCTAAATTATTTAAAAAAAAAGCCCCGCTTCGCGGGCTTTTTTTTATTGTGTATTCACCCCATAAGTTTTATGCTCAAATAAAATTTTCTTTTTCTTAAATTTTACGACTAACAAATTATCATAATCGGTTTCTGCAAAATCTGCAGGCACTTTCTTTTCTCCGCATAAAATATTGACTAAGTCATCAATGGTATTGCTATGCCCGATGATTAATATATTTTTCTTTAAAGCTTTAACCTTCTCAATAAATTTAGGCATGGTATCATTGGCATATAATTCAACCTTAACTCCAATGGCATCACTTAGGGGTTTGGCAGTTGACCTGGTTCTTATCCTATCAGTTGAAAAGATATAGGCGATTTTTTTATTCAATAACAGTTTTTTTAATTCTTCTGCCCTTTGTGCACCCGCTTCACTTAAAGGCACATCACTGCTCATATTAGTTACCTGTGCGGCTTTTTCGGCATGACGAACTATGTAAATAGTCTGGCTTTTAGTTGTAACTGAGATGAAAAACAATAAAGATAAAATCGGTTTCATATAAAATTTTTAACAGGATAAAAGTAAACGTTTGTTGTAAATGCGCTGTTTTTTTCATAAATTCATATTACCACTAAACCCAAAAATGCTATGAAGACATTATCCGAAACCTGGTTTGCCGATGGCTACATAGATTTTGAATTAAAGAAATATACCCTTCTCGCCTACCTTAAAGAAATAAACCAGTATTTCAACGAGAATAAATTATATCCGCAACTGGCAGATATCATTTTTCATTATAACAATATTGTTGCCTTCAGGGAAAATAAAAAATACCTGCAGGAACAGTTCCCGAAAAAATTAAGCGGCATACAAATGCAAAAGCTCCAGCTATTGTATGAACAGATGATTGAAGACGATGAGCTGATGCAGGAACTGGAAACCATTATCAATTATTCAGCTGGCAAAATGAAAAATACCATCAGTAGCGGGACGGAGTTATATGAATTTGTGGAAGATAAGATGACCATCTACCCAATCGGGATAATTCCGCTGGATAATATTGAAGGTTATTTCTTTTTGAGTGACGGTTATTACCGTTATACCAAAGTTTTTCAATACCGTTTAAGTTTTTATGAAAAGCATGATGAAAAATACCGCTCCATCAAAACCTCGTATGTCACCGAATGGGAAAGGAATATGGCGAACACATATGAAAACATTAAAGCAGAATTGTTGCGTAGAAAAAAAGATTTACCTAACCCAGCAGTTTATTCCATAGAAACAGAATTGAGTTATCCATTAGAAGAAACATTATTACCTGTTGCCAAAAGAAGTTTGGTACGATATATCAGTTCTAAAGCAGCTTAATGTTTTTTAAGTTTTATTACACGCCACATTTGCAATACAACAGCAAGAATAATTAATGCCAGCCCATAATAGAATCCTGAACTTAGTTCTTTGGCTTCGTTATAAAAAACAAATGCCAGGGCTATGCCATAGATAGGTTCCAGGTTATAAGTAAGATTAACAGTAAAAGCAGATAATTTTTTTAATGCTTGTGCAGATAATTGAAATGCCCATACTGAACAAAACCAGGATAAAATAAACAACCAGCCTAAATTCTCCCATCCGGGCAATATGGCTTGTACAGGAAAATAAGAAAGATAAAAAGGCATAAGAGCAGACAGCATGATAAATCCGCCTGTTAACTGGTAAGTCAATAATGTTTCTGAGTTTATCCTTTGTACAAATTGCCGGATAAAAATCATTACAAATGCAATTAGTAAAGCAGATGTAATTCCCAGGATAATACCGGTTTTATATTGCGGATCAAAGTGAAAGATGATGTAAATACCAATCATCACTAAGAGGCCCAGTAATACTTCAATTATATTAATGCTCTTTTTATTAATTAAAGGCTCCAAAAAAGCTGTAAAAAAACCTATTGCCGAAAAACAAACTAATCCAACAGATATGTTAGCATATTTAATACTACCATAAAATGTTACCCAATGTAATGCTGCCAGAAG
>JBLMVP010000469.1:0-4367 GCA_050256755.1 Sphingobacteriales bacterium
TGTCCAAAATATTATGGTCATAAACGGTTATTACTCGAAGCGGAATATCAATACCTGAAAGGTAATATGGAGACAGCCAAGATATTTTATGATAAAGCACTTAAAGAAGCTTCTGAAAACACTATGATCAGTGATCTTGCTTTTTGCTGGGAAAGGGCAGGGCAGTTTTTTATAAATACCAAACAGGATTTATTAGCTAATTTCTATTTGCAGAATGCATACAATACCTATAAAAGATGGGGTGCTGGTGCAAAGGTAAAACAGATGGAAAGCCGCTACCTCCAATTAAAAACAGCAACTGGTACTGAATGGAATAATCCAATAAGCGGCGAGCAACCAAAGGAACGTACCGGTAATATTGATTTGGAAACAGTACTAAAAGCATCATCAACACTTTCTGGTGAAATTGTATTACCAAGGCTGTTACGAAAGATGATGCAGGTTATTATGGAAAATGCAGGTGCTCAAAAAGGATTTCTTATTATGGAGAAACGGGGTGAACGATTTATTGAAGCAGAAATTAAAGAAGGCAGTGATGATATAAAAGTCCTGCAATCAGTTCCGGTACATCAATCCGGGTTATTAGCTGAATCTGTCATCAACTATGTATACCTCAAACAGGAAACAATAATTTTAGACAATGCTGTAAAAAGCCAGCTCTTTGCCAACGATGATTTTATAAAAAATCATGATTGCAAATCCATCCTCTGCATACCCTTAATTAATATGGGGAAATTACAGGCCATTATTTATTTAGCTAATGATCTTACTTACGGTGCATTTACAGAAAACCGTTTAAGCTTACTTAAATTATTAGCCGGGCAAATGGCCATCTCCATTGAAAATGCCCTGTTCTATAATGAACTTGAAAATAAAGTAGAAGAAAGAACAAATGAATTATACCTTGAAAAGAAAAAATCTGACGATTTGCTGTTAAATATTTTACCTGAAGAAATTGCGAATGAATTAAAACAAACAGGACGTACCATTCCAAGAAGTTATGAGGTAGCAACTGTAATGTTTACTGACTTTGAAAATTTCACCAGTAAAAGCGAAAAACTTAGCCCGGAAGAACTGGTAAATATGATAGATACCTGCTTCAGGAAGTTTGATGAAATAATTTCAAAATATAATCTAGAAAAAATAAAAACAATAGGAGATGCTTATTTATGTGTGAGTGGATTACCAGACACAAAAGATCATAATGCTGCCAACGTTGTTAACGCTGCGATTGAAATAATCGAAGCCATTAACTCCATGAGGCAAAACGCTGATGAAAATGGGTACTTTGATATCCGCATCGGCATTCATACTGGTCCGCTGGTAGCAGGCGTGGTGGGAGATAAAAAGTTCGCATACGATATTTGGGGAGATACTGTAAATACTGCTGCCCGTATGGAACAAAACAGCGAGCCAAACAAGATTAATATTTCACAAAGCACTTATGAATTAGTAAAAGATGAATTCAATTGCGTTTTCAGAGGGAAAAAAGCTGCAAAGAATAAGGGCATGATTGAGATGTATTTTGCTGAAAAGAAATAAAGAATTAATTCGAACAGGATAAATATTTATGGGCTTTTTAAAATCTATTTATATTGGAGTTATATCATTGATGTGTGCCGGTTGCAAAGAAACAGGCAACATTAGCAATAACTCACAAAAAAATATAGCATGGGAAAAATTTTCTATGGGTGCCGATCTTTCATTTGTAAATGAAATAGAAGATTATGGCGGACAGTATAAAGATTCAGGGAAAATAAAAGATCCATTTAAAATTTTCAGCAATTACGGAGCCAATACAGTAAGAGTGAGATTATGGCATAATCCATCCTGGTTTAAACCTTTAACCGGCGGTAAATTATACAGTGATATATATGATGTTGAAAAAACAATTCGCCGTGCTAAAGAAAACGGAATGGCAGTAAATCTCAACCTTCATTATTCCGATAACTGGGCTGACCCGCAAAAACAGGAGATACCGAAAGCATGGCTGGGGCTTAATTTACCTGCACTGAAAGATTCTGTTTACAATTATACTTTACGGGTTTTAAATTATTTTAAAAGTAAAAATCTCACACCTGAAATGATCCAGGTTGGTAACGAAAATAATTTTGGAATGCTGTGGCCGGTTGGAAAAGTAGTTAATAATGATTATTCAGTTTTTGCTGAATTATTAAAAAGCGGGATAAAAGCAGTAAGGGATTTTTCTGTAAACTCTGACATAAAGCCGCAAATCCTTTTACACGAGGCTCAATTACAAACAGCTTTAGCCTGGGCAAATGGTGTAATTGCAAAAAATGGTGTTACAGACTTTGATATCATCGGTCTGTCGCATTATTCAAAATGGTCAACCGTCAACAATATGGATTCGGTTTCGCTTATCATCAGTCAGTTAAAAAAAACATATCACAAAAAAGTGATGGTAGTAGAAGCTGCTTATCCCTGGACAACCGAAAATGCTGACAACTATACAAATTTTATTGGTGGAGAAGCAGTTGTTAAAGGTTACCCCGTTACCAAAGAAGGCCAGTTAAAGTATATGATTGATTTAACACAAGCCATTATAAAAGGAGGAGGCTGTGGCATAATGTACTGGGAACCTGCATGGATAACTTCTAAAATGCCAGACCAATGGGGTATCGGTTCTTCTTATGAAAACTGTATACTCTTTGATTTCAGCGGCAATACTTTGCCTGCTATGGGTTACATGAATTATAAATATCAATTTTGATAAGAATCATTTAATAAGCTAATACCCATCATCGGAGAACCTTATAGTCTGCAATAGCTTTGGAAAAATATTTAGCAATGACAAAGATTATTGCAGCTTTTGACGGGCTAAAATTTTCTGACAGCACAAAAGAATTTGCTGTAAACATTGCCTGGCAAACTAAAGCTCACCTAGTAGGTATTTTCCTGGAAGATTTAACTTACCACAGTTATAAGATTTACGAACTGGTTACAGAAACGGGTGTTTCTGAAACAAAACTTAAAAAGTTTGAAGCGGCTGATGCAATTGCAAGAGAAAAAGCCGTAAAAAAATTTGAAACCGCCTGCCAGGTAGCCGGAATCACCTACTCAATTCACCACGACAGGAAAATTGCCATTAAAGAATTACTTCACGAAAGTATTTATGCTGACCTTTTAATTGTTGATGCTAAAGAGACACTTACCCATTATGAAGAAACAAAACCAACGCGTTTTATAAGAGAACTTTTAGCAGAAGTACAATGTCCTGTTTTATTAGCTCCACAGAAGTACAAACCTATTGAAAAAGTTTTACTCTTATACGACGGAGAGCCATCTTCTGTTTTTGCCATCCGCATGTTTAGCTATGTGTTACCTGAGTTAAAAGAATTGCCCTGTGAAGTAGTATCAGTAAAGTATATGAACAACAACCTCCATGTGCCCGATAATAAACTGATTAAGGAATTTTCAAAAAGACATTTTCCTAAAGCAATCTATACTACGTTAAAAGGATTGCCTGAAATAGAAATCGTCAATCATCTAAAAGAACAAAAAGAAAACACATTAATTGTATTGGGAGCTTACCGCAGGAGTATGGTATCAAGGTGGTTCCGAACCAGCATGGCAGATGTATTGATGAAAGAATTTAAAATTCCCCTGTTTATTGCCCACAATAAATAAATCTGATTTTTATGAAACCAGTGCAACTATGAAACGCTGGTTGCGACGCTCCGTTCATCTGTGAAATTTCTATTAATCATTTTAAAACTTTAATTATGGACAACACTTTTCAAAACTCCGCAAATATTGATGACAAGGACCAAAAGTTGTGGAATATAGCAAAAGCAAGAGCAGGGTTTAAAACTCATTTTACTGTTTATATTGTTGTGATGGCATTGTTGTGGCTTATTTGGATACTATCTGGTGGAGTCAATATTCATCCATGGCCGATTTACCCAACAATAGGTTGGGGTATTGGTGTGCTCTTTAATTATTTAGCGGTTTACAAGTTTGATAATGCGGCTGAAAAAGAATATGAAAGAATGAAGCATCAGCAACATGCGTAACTAAAATTAAAATGTAATATGCTGAAATATTTTTTTGCTCTCCTCATCTTTATTCATGGCATGATACATATGATGGGTTTTGCCAAAGCATTTGGATACGCCAACATTACGCAATTGACTAAAACTATTTCAAAACAAATGGGAAGTATTTGGTTCTTTGCCTCAATGTTATTTATTATTACTGGTATTGGTTTTTTAATGAAAAAAGAATGGTGGCCGGTAGTGGCGTTTTTTGCTGTAGCCGTTTCGCAAATAGTAATTTTTATTAGCTGGAAAGATGCAAAGTTTGGAACCATTGCTAATGGGATAGTTCTTATAGCCGCAGTTCTGATG
>JBLMVP010000470.1:0-13729 GCA_050256755.1 Sphingobacteriales bacterium
GACAGTTCATACACACATTTACAGAAGGAATATTAGCATGTTTACCATCCTGCGCACTACCATGACAATATAAACAGTTGATTTGGTTAACACCGGCATGCACTTTATGAGAATAGTAAATTGGTTGTTCGGGCTGATACCCTTTATTGCGGCCAAAGCTTACTGCGCCTTGAATCGTCAAATAACCGCCTAAAAGGAATAACAGAATAATACAGGTAGCGATATATGTTTTGTTACGATAAAAAGGAATGGGTTCACCACGGTAAACGCCTTCTTTATCATCGCTTAGTTTGCGCAGGTTGGCATTTATTTGCAAAAGAATTAAAGCAACTACGGCAAGGATAAGCGTAAGTACACCGAAGAGAAGAGTATTGTCCTGTGCAGGTGCTCCGGTTCCACCTTCTGGGCCAGGGCCTCCAGTTGGTGGTGGCGGTAATTCTTTAATATATTTTATAACGGCAGCAATTTCTCCATCTGAAAGAGATGTGAAATTTGTCATCGGTGTACCGTTAAATTGCTCAAACAACTTTTTTGCGTAAGGATCTTTGTCTTTATATGATGCCGAGTTTTTTATCCAGGCCGTCATATTAGCTTCATTACCGCCCCATCGGTCATAAGCTCCATATAGTGCCGGGCCTGTCGCTACTTTATAAGGATTGTGGCAGGAAGAACAATTGGTTTGGAAAACAGTTTTACCGTCTTGCGCAAATGTTATCTGTCCGATAAAAAAAGTTGCAGAAAGCAGCAGAAAGAGTTTGGCTTGATGCAACTTGCGTCTATGATAATTCATAAAGGCAAATAAGCTGATGATGATGTGGAAAAATTTCCTGTTCAGGGTGCAAAAATAGGGGAGGATGTTCAATAAAATTCAGAATGTTAATTTTTTTTTTGCTTCCATGTGGCTTGAAATTCAGCGAGTTTGTTTGAACACAAAACTAATTGTCATTAATTTGTTTGGCGTGTTAATAACCATAATAAAAGAGCATCTGTTATTCTGATTGTTGAATGATTTTATACAACTTTGCGCCTCATGTTTAAAGGGCTACAACAAAAATGGAAGGTTAATGGGTGGCAGGTACTGCTTATCATCTGCACATTTGCTTTTGGTGGAAGTTTATGTGGTTATTCCGGAAGATTTATTTTAGGTTTACTGGATATTGATGCTGCCTGGCTTCGTGTTGTATTATATATTATCTTAATAACACTGCTCTGGCCGTTATGCGTTTTAATTATAAGTGTTCCTTTTGGCCAGTTTAGGTTCTTTAATATATATATAAAGAAGATTGGGGCAAGGATATTTGGAAGTCAGAAGTTTAGCAATCCTAACCCCGGACTCCAAACTCTAAATTCTGTTAAACTCGCCATTTTCGCATCCGGCGCAGGGAGCAATGCCCAAAAGATTATTGACTATTTCAAAAACAGCAGGTCCGTTGCTATTTCACTAATTGTATCTAATAAACCCGATGCAGGAGTTTTAAAAATTGCCGAAAAGGAAAATATCTCCTCTTTAATAATTGAAAAAGAAAAATTTTTCCGCGGCAACGCCTATGTGGATGAATTTAAAGAAAAAGGAATTGATTTTATAGTGCTGGCCGGCTTTTTATGGAAAATACCTTCCGGATTGATTAAGGCCTATCCCAACAAAATCATCAATATACATCCTGCTTTGTTACCAAAATATGGTGGTAAAGGAATGTATGGCCAACGTGTTCATGAAGCGGTAATTGGCAATAAAGAAAAAGAAAGCGGAATTACCATTCATTATATTGATGAACTGTATGATCATGGTTCTATCATCTTCCAGGCAAAATGCACTGTTGAGGAAAATGATACACCCGATTCACTGGCAGCAAAAATTCATTTACTGGAGCATGCGAATTATCCGCTGGTGATTGAAACAGTGATTGGGAAGTTGAAAAACAAATAAACTATTCAACGCTAAAAGTAAAATCAGCGTTAAAAAACTGTTTTGACACCAAACAATCAACAATCCTTCTTTATTTAGCGAATTAAAATCAACCTGTTTGTATAAAAGGTTACTCATAGTTTTTATCTTTTTTGTTTTTATCACTGCCATCACTACTGCACAATTGCGGGTTAGTGGTACTGTATATGATATGTCCAGAACAGTTCCGGTAAAAAATGTATTAATTAACAGTAAAAGTGGTAATACTGCCTTTAGCGATACCGCAGGACATTATTCTATTATAATTACTGAAAACGATTCTCTCTGGTTTACCTACAATGGCAAATCAACCAATAAATTTCCCCTAAATAATTTAACCAATTACGAAGGCTTTGATGTTTCCTTACATATAACCCTCGCTAATAAATATAAAGTGCTGCATGAAGTAAGGGTATATGGCAAAAATTACCGGGTTGATTCTTTACAAAACAGGATTGACAACGCCAAAGCGTTTGGATTCAGGAAGCCCGGTTTGCAAACCTCGGATTACAGCAACAGCACTGGTGTAGCAGGTTTTGATTTGGATGGCATTATCGGCGCCTTTCGTTTCCGGCATAATAAGAATATGGAAAAGCTGCAGCAGTTTTTGATTGAAAAAGAAGAACAGGGATATGTTGACTACCGCTTTAATAAAAAACTGGTCAAAAGGATTACATTATTAGATAGTACTGAGCTGGAAAAATTTATGAAGATTTATCGTCCCACTTATGAATTTGCCAGCAGTACCAGTGATTATGATTTTCACAAGTACATTTTACTTTCTTATATCCGGTTTAAAGGTCACCGTCCGCCAAATAAAGAATTGAAAAGAGAAAATGAGTAACTGTTTTCGTTAACCCGCTTCTTTCAAATATTTCCTTATTCTAAAATACTCTTGCCCGCTTTTTGAAACGGGACAGTTTTTTCCATATAATGAATAATCTAAATACTCTCTTTTGCTTAACTAAAAAATCCTCTTAACTTACAGTAGCCAGGTAACCTGCTATGGGTCATCAACTTCATAGTGAATTAAAAAAAGAGTCTCCGTTAAAAATAATGATACGGTTAGGCCAGGCTGCATTTATTATTAGTATACCACCCTTTATTCCTTTAATAATACGGTTTAGTAAAAAACGATATAAAAAGAAAATAGAACTGGAAGAAAGAAAGCCTAAAGAGTTTTCTTAAGAATCAGCTCAAATAATTTTTTATTTCTTCATCAATTAAACCATTTCATATGCTCAAACATTTATCAGTTGCTTTGGCATTATCCACATTTATTGCCTGCAGTAGTTCACGGGAATTTAAAATTTATAAAGAAAAGTTCTCCGGCGATACTATCAGTTCACTGGAACAAACCATTGCTGATTCGGGGTTTTTTAAAAGTAGAAAAGGTAAGGTATATCCTGTATTTAAATCAGTAGATACATCAATTGCGGAGGGTCTGTCTCTAACTACTACAAGAAGCGTGGTGATGGCGGCTCCTCTTTCGCCTGAGGCGGAAGCACAGATTGATTTAATTTTCTCTCCTGAATCGGATAACCCCGTAAGAGAGCAGGCAAAAACTACGAAGGCGCCGGGTGCAAGAAAAGCTTTTTCATCCACCGTTAAATTATTTAATACGCTTCCTGCAGATGATATAATGGACACCTTTAACATCGGCCATAAAACAACAAGAGTAAAACCCGAAGAAAAAAATATAACACTTAAAAAAGTTTATATCTACTTAATAATACGGGAAGATGATAACGACTATCACATGATTATTGGCGACAAACCCAATTACCAGGATGCTACTGTTCGTTTTAATGCAGAAATCAGCGGCCTGCCAAAAAAATTTCCTGATATTAAAATAACATTAAAAAATATACGGCAAAAAATTGCTGAGAATATTGGATTCGTTCCCAAAAAAGCTGCTAATAATAACGGCACATCTATTCCTGTAAAAATTTCCGGTTCGTTATTTTATGATGCACACCATAAAGGAAAATTTGGCGGACAGGGAAAAATTAAATCAACCACAATCTGGGAAATTCACCCGGTTACCAGTATAACTTTTTTGTAACCGCATTAGTTTCTTAGATTAGTGTTTTAAAATAACTGCTATGGAACAAACAACATTGGGCATTGGTACCCGTTTGCAGCATACACATTATGGCCCGGGTGTAATTGTTGGTCTTCGTTATGCCACATACTTAATTTCTTTTATCAATCATGGTATAAAAGAAATTGACAAAACAGATACACATTTAGATGAAATTATTCCGGAAAATGTAAGTGAAGAAATAGAAACACATAGTGAAGTAGAAAAATCATTATTGAAAATTCTACGCCTTTGGGGAAATACACAGGAGCTTATTCCTTTGGGAGACAGATGGCAAAATGGTATGATGCTATTACAGCCAGCCGATAAATCATTAAAGCCAAAAGAAATTCCTATAGAAGATTTTTTTCATAAAATCGTGATGCTGCGTGACAGGTTGCGGGTACTGGAACAAAACATCAACAGTAATAAAAAACTCAGCGACGAAGACAAAGTAAATATTCAGCAGTATATTACAAGGTGTTACGGTTCGCTTACTACCTTCAATGTACTGTTTAAAAACAAAGAGTATTGGTTTGTGGGGGAAAAGGGAAGTGGTGAATGAGAAACAGAAGAAGGAATTAAAGAGTAAAAGTGTATTGACTTTTTAAAACTATTTTATTGTTATGAAACAACTATTTCTTTGCTCTTTACTCCTTGCCATTTGCTTCTCACCAAAAGCCCAGTTGTATAAAAAAATACACAAGAACGCTGTGCTGGTAGATACTCACAACGACATTCCTTCTTCAGCTATTGAAAAAAATGTAAAGTTCGACAGTGATCTAAAAGGGAAAACACATAGTGATTTAAACCGCATGAAAGAAGGCGGCGTTGATGTACAAATCTTTTCCATCTTCTGTGGTCCTGAACAACAAAACCCTTATGAATTTGCCAACCGTGAAATGGATTCTGTTTACCAATGGACCAGACGTAACCCGGATAAAATGATGATTGTAAAGACTCCCGAACAACTCCGGCAGGCTGTGAAAGAAAAAAAATTAGCGGCCATGATGGGAGTAGAAGGTGGTCATATGATAGAAGATAAATTAGAAAATTTGGATGCACTATATGAAAGAGGGGCAAGGTATATGACCCTTACCTGGAATAATTCCACCAATTGGGCAACATCTGCAAAAGATGAAACAGAAAAAAAAGATTCTCTTCCGCATAAAGGATTAACTGATTTTGGCAAGCAGGTGGTAAAGCGTATGAATGAACTGGGAATGCTCGTTGATGTAAGCCATGTGGGTGAGCAAACATTCTGGGATGCTATCAACACAACCACCAAACCAGTAATTGCTTCTCATAGTTGTGTATGGAATCTTTGTCCGCACCGAAGAAATTTAAAAGATGAACAAATAAAAGCCATTGGCAAAAATGGCGGAGTTATTCATCTTAACTTTTATGCAGGATTCATTGACAGCACTTATGAAAAAAAGTATAAAGCATTTAATACCCTTCATCAAAAAGAAATTGATGAGTTGATAGCCAATAAAATACAGCCGGATTATGCAGCCATCATCATTGCAGAAAAATATAAAGACGAAGTAAATACCTTTCGCCCGCCTCTCTCCGTTTTACTCAACCATCTGGATTATATTGTAAAGATGATTGGTATTGATCATGTTGGCCTTGGCTCCGATTTCGACGGAATGGAAGCCCCACCATTAGAACTAAGCGGTGTGCAGGATTTTCCTGTTATCACCAAAGCACTTCTTGAAAGAGGTTATAACAAAAAGGATATTAAGAAAATATTGGGCGGTAATTTTATAAGAGTATTTAAAGCTGCCCAAACTCATTGATATATCCCGCACAACCAGTAGATTAGAGGAATTAATTTTCTGAGTAACCAACTGCCACCTCCTTTCATAATCCATAAAACATCCGCTTTAATTCTACCCGTTTGCAGCAGCATTAATGTATTTGTGTTTTGCTGTTGAGGCATTGTATATAAATCTTTTAATTTTTATTTAGCCACTAGTATAAAAGTCGAATATATTCGGATATTAAAATCTTTGAATTCCACAATTAGGGTGTTAAAAAAAAGAATATCACCTGAAAAAATAATTATTTATGAAAAAAATATTAACCACTGCATTTATTTATTTGTTTGCCTTTAACTGTTTTGCACAAACTAAAACCAACACATATCAATCTTTGCTGCAATTATTCAAAGAGCTGCGTATGCTGGAGCGAGCCAGTTTACCTAATGGTGTACCGGATTACCGCCAGCAAACCATAGTAAAAACACAACAAACATTGCAACAATACAAAACCCGGCATTCTAAAATTGATACCAGCGGATGGGCATTAGATGAAAAAGTAGATTATGTATTGCTGCTGGCCGAAATGAATGCACTGGATTATAATTGCCGCATTTTAAAACCCTGGGTTCGTGACCCCTCGTTCTATGCAATAATATTTGGAGAACAAAGTGATGTACCGGCGCATGAAGGCCCTACTAGTTTTGCTGCCATTGATATTTGGAATTATTCTTTTCCACTCTCCGCTGATGATGAAAAAAAATTAACAGCACAGTTAAATATTATTCCGCCGTTATATGAACAGGCAAAAATAAATCTCACCGGCAATGCCCGTGATTTGTGGAGTGCAGGTATTGAAGACATGAAATATCAGATCACCCTTCTCGATGACTTATCTGCAAAAACAAGCAACAATAGCCAGTCATTAAAAGATGCAATCTTAAATGCAAAAAAAGCAGGCGAAAAATTTATTACCTGGCTTGAAAAAGAACTTCCTAAAAAAAATGGCCCATCCGGTATTGGTAAAGAAAATTATACCTGGCATTTACGCAATGTATTAATGGTTCCTTATTCATGGGAAGAAGAAGTGACTTTATTAAATCGTGAGTTAACCCGTGCTTATGCATCCCTGCAGTTAGAAAGAGAAAGAAACCATACTATACCGGAGTTGAAAGCATATTCCAATGAGCAGGAGTTTAAAGAAGGAACAGATTTACATATAAAAAAAATCATGGCCTTTTTAAAACAAAAAGAAATACTTCCTGTAAAAGATTACATGGAGCCGGGTTTACGTAAACATATAGGTGAATTCGTCCCCGAAGAAAAAAGAAACTTCTTTGCCAATATTAGTCATCATACCCCCGGTGTTTTATATTCTCATTCCACACATTGGTTTGAGCTGGCAAGGTTAAAAGAAGAACCACACCAGAGTTTATTACGCAAAGATCCATTGCCCTATAATATGTGGATGCAACGTTCCGAAGGATTAGCCACCAGTATGGAAGAAACATTTATGCATGCAGGATTATGGGATGATAATCCAAGAGCAAGAGAATTGGTTTGGATAATGCTGGCCCAGCGTTGTGCAAGAGGTCTCGCTTCCTTATATGCACAGGCTAATATGATCAATTACGAGCAGGCAAGAAAATTCCAGGTGGAATGGACGCCCAAGGGATGGACAGGAGATGAAAGTCTTGCCGGGTTTGAACAGCATTTGTATTTAAGGGAACCGGGTTATGGCACTTGTTATGTAACGGGTAAATATTTTATTGAACGGATAATGATGGACATGGGAAGAAAGGAAGGCTACCGCTTTAAGCTCTATAATTTTTTTGATACATTTTATGGTGCAGGTATAATGCCCGTTTCATTGGTTCGCTGGCAAATGACGGGTAATGATGAAGAGATTAAAAGCTTGCTGAAAAAATAACAACATGAAAGAAGAAACAGTGAATACAGATGAAAGACCGAAAGACTGGAAGAAAATATTTCTTCTGCCACAACATTTAATATCATACATTAGCCACCACACATAAAAAATATGGAAGTACATGCACATGCACACATGGAAAGAAAAAATAAAAACACTATCTATGGGAGTTTCTCATGTTATTCCTCGCTGTGTTTTGCAGGTTCCTGGCTGAGAATTTGAGGGAACATAAAAATGAAAAAGAGATGGAAGTGGTTTATATGAAAAATATGCTTGATGACCTGAAGTATGATACGGCTTCATATAAAACTTATGCAAGGAATGCACAAATAGCATTAGGTATTGTTGATTCGGTGACTTATTTGCTCAAAAGCCCGGAAAGAAAAAATAACGTAAAGTAAGATCTATTTCCTGGTAAGGACATTTACTATGAGAGGCGATCTGCTGTTTCGCAATGAGCGAACTTACGACCAGATAAAATCTACGGGTCATTTACGTCTAATCCATAAGCAGGAAGTATCAGACAGTGTTTCTTATTATTATAATTCACTAAAACAGATCAATAACCAAAATAAAAGAATTACTGAAAGAATCAATAAATATTTTCTTTCTATGAGTAAACTATTTGATGCAGCAATTTTGCTGAAAATTTCCAAAGATCAAAAGATGCCAACAGGTGAATCAACGAAACTGTTGGCAGAAGACCCACTTGTAATAAATGAGATTCTTACAAGTACCCAATATCATTATGCTACATTCTTTTTTACGCAGAACCAGGGATTGACAAGATGCAAAACGGCAGAAAGCCTGATTGAATTGATCAAAAAAGAATATCACTTTGAATAATTTGTAACTTGAGCCCATGAAAAAAATATTCTTACTTCTACTGCTGCCGGCATCTTTATTTTCTCAATCTTTTTCGAAAGGAGAGATCTCTCGTTGGGAAAAACAAGCAAACAATGTAACCATCATTCGTGACAACTGGGGCATCCCGCATATTTATGGTAAGGCAGACGCCGATGCGGTATTTGGTTTAATGTATGCTCAATGCGAAGATGATTTCAAAAGAGTAGAGATGAACTATATTGAAAAACTAGGAAGGATGGCAGAAGTAAAAGGGGAAAGTTCATTGTATGATGATCTGTTGATAAGAATGATCATTGATTCGGCTGATGCGGTGAAAGATTATAATAATTCACCGGCATGGTTAAAGAAGCTCTGCAATGCATTTGCTGATGGCATTAATTTTTATTTATATAAAAATCCAAATAGCAAACCAGCATTATTAACCCGCTTCAAACCATGGTATCCTTTTCTTTGGACGGATGGAAGTATCGGCGCTATCAATGTTGCTGATATTACAGTGAATGAGCTAAAAAATTTTTATTCTGGTGAACCGCCTGTTGCATTTGTAAAACCACAGGAAGAAGAAATACTGACAGGCTCAAATGGATTTGCATTTTCACCAAAGATCACTGAATCAGGTAATGCCATTCTATATATTAACCCCCATGTTACTTTTTATTTCCGGCCTGAAGTGCACATGGTAAGTGAAGAAGGATTGAATGCGTATGGTGCTGTTACCTGGGGACAGTTTTTCGTTTACCAGGGTTTTAATGAATACTGCGGATGGATGCATACCTCAAGTGCGGTTGATGCTGCTGATACTTATATTGAAAAAATTTCAAGAAAGGGAAATGGCTTTGCTTATGAATATGACGGCAAGTCAAAACCAGTGATGGAAAAAAAAATTGTTTTGAATTTTATAAAAGGGAATGCTGTAGAAACAAAAACCATCAATGCATTGTTTACTAACCATGGTCCCATCATGGCAAAAAGAAACGCCCGCCCGGATGACCCGGTCGGACGGGGACAAGTATTAAGTGTGAGAGCTGATAACAGGATCATGAATGGATTGATCCAATGCTGGCAAAGGACTAAAGCAACAAGCTTTGAAGAATTTAAAAAAACATTGGATCTAAAAGGAAATATTTCTAACAACACTGTATATGCAGATGCGGAAGGTAATATTGCTTACTGGCATGGCAACCGCATTCCTGCCAGAGACACAAAATACGACTGGAGTAAAGCTGTTGATGGCAGCATATCAGCAACAGAATGGAAAGGTTATCACAATATCAGTGAAACGGTTCACAGCATCAATCCCCCGAATGGATGGTTGCAGAATTGTAACTCCACTCCATATACAGTTGCAGGCAACAATAGTCCGAAGAAAGAAAACTATCCTGCGTACATGGCTCCGGATGGAGAAAACTTCCGCGGCATTAATGCGGTAAGAGTATTGGGCGAAGGAAGTAAATATGATATTGACAAAGTGATCAAAGCAGGATGGGATACAAGGTTGTCTGCTTTTGAAGTATTGGTTCCTGCATTGGTAAAAGCATTTGAAAAAAATATTAATTATAATGATTCCCTCTATGCATTGCTGATCGGACCTGTTTCTGTTTTAAAAAACTGGGATTACCGTTGCAATGAAAAATCAATCGCCACAACATTAGCAGTAGAATGGGGTCAAAGAATTTTACCTGCCATCTTCAGGACAAAAATCATTGATGATGAAGAAGCGGACCAGGTAGATAAGGCAAAATATTTTGCCGCCAATGCAAAGGCTGATGAGCTTTTGCAGCCGTTGCTCATAACTATAAATGACCTTCAGAATAGATTTGGTCGCTGGCAGATGCCCTGGGGTGAGATCAACCGCTTTCAAAGAATTTCTTCTGATGTTGATAATAAATTTGATGACAGCAAACCAAGTATACCCGATGGTTTTGTATCTTCTACGTGGGGAATGCTACCATCCTATACGAGCCGCACTTATCCCGGCACTAAAAAAAGATACGGAGTAAATGGCAACAGTTTTATCTGTGCCGTAGAGTTTGGTAAAAAGATAAAAGCAAAATCACTGCTGGCAGGTGGCGAAAGCGGCAATGAAAATTCACCACATTTTTTTGACCAGGGATTGATGTACAGTAAAGGACAATTCAAAGATGTGCTGTTTTACAAGGAAGATGTGATGAAGCATATAGAAAGGACTTATCACCCGGGAGAATAGTTTTTATATCGGATTCCAATTAATATTTATTCTAACTTCCTGTTATGAGAAAGAACTCCTTTTTCCTGTTATTATTTTCAATACAGATAATAATAGCTAAACAAAGTCATGCCCAGCAATCCAGCGCATCGGTACAGCAATTCATCAGCATTAAAGCTGATACGCTTGCATTAACTCATGTAACGATTATTGATGGTACCGGTCAACCGGCAAAAAGTGATCAAACACTTATTATAATAAAGGGTCGTATCACCCAGATTGGAAAAACTGACAATGTGAATGTTCCGTCATCCGCTAAAGTCATGGATTGTTCCGGCAAAACAATTATCCCGGGAATGATCATGATGCATGAGCATTTGTTTTACGGTGAAAATGTTTCTCCTTATTATTTTGGAATTGAAATGCCATTATCATTTCCCCGGCTTTACCTGGCAGGCGGAGTTACTACCATGAGAACGGCGGGTGCCACCGAAGTGCAAACGGATCTCAATATTAAAAAATGGATCGATGAAGGAAAAATGATCGGGCCTGATATTGATGTGACCGCTCCATATATTGAAAGAGCTTTTTTTCCCATACCGGAAATACCTTTTATTAAAAGTTCTACAGAAGCAGAAAAGGATGTTAATTACTGGATATCCAAAGGATGCACATCATTTAAAGTGTATAATAATATTACAAAAGAAGATTTAAAAGCAGTGGTAGCCCTGGCACATAAATACAATTTAAAAGTAACCGGACATTTATGCTCGATTACCTATCACGAAGCAGCAGATCTTGGCATTGATAATCTGGAACATGGTTTTATACCAGCCAGTGATTTTGTAATGGGCAAAAAAGAGAATGCTTGTCCTATTGCAGGAGTAATACCATCTTTAAAAAACCTGGATGTTAACAGTGGTGAAATGAAAAAACTGATTTCATTCTTAATAGAGAAAAAAGTAACACTAACTTCTACATTGCCCGTATTTGAACCTAAAACCGGGAGGGAAATGGTACCCGGTGGAGGAGAAAATGCTTTGGCTCCGCAGATCAAAGACATAATTGAAAAGAACCACCAGGCATCAGCAGGAAAAGACACTTCAGATGTTACGTTATTTAAAAAAGAAATGGCCTGGGAAAAACAGTTTGTTGATATGGGCGGGCGATTAATGGCAGGCATTGATCCAACCGGTTCCGGCCGTACCATACCCGGTTATGCCGACCGTCATGTACTGGAACTGCTGGTAGAAGCTGGTTTTACATTATCACAAGCAGTAAAGATCTGCAGCCTGAATGCTGCCGAATATCTTGGAAGAGATAAAGAAATCGGAACAATAGAAGTGGGGAAAAAAGCAGATATTGTATTAATGAATGGCGATCCGCAAAAAGATATTAAAGCCGTAAGAAATACTGAGATCGTTTTTAAAAATGGAATCGGCTTTGATTCAAAAAAATTATTTGAATCGGTCAAGGGTAAAGTGGGATTGTATTAATAATAAGGTTACCGGTCAGTCCGAACCTTAATCATCAACAACTAATAAGCAGCTTTCAATATGGAAGTACATGCACACACACATTCTCCACGCAAAAAATTGACGCACTATTTATGGGAATTTTTAATGTTGTTCCTTGCTGTGTTCTGCGGTTTTTTAGCAGAGTACCAGTTAGAACATGTAATAGAACACCAACGGGAAAAGCAATACATCCAGTCATTGATCGCTGACCTGAAAAGTGATCAGGAAGCTTTATCCAACCATATTACCCATGTAAAAGCCGGCATCTTTATGATGGATAGTATGATCACTATATTAAACACACCTGTACATATCGCTAACAATACAGGGCATTTGTATTTTTGGGCAAGACTTGCACCCCGGTTAATTCCGCTATCCACCAACAACAGAACTTTTGAGCAGTTAAAAAACTCCGGTAATTTCAGGCTTATCAGAAACTTAAGCACTTCCAATAAAATTATGACCTATTATGAAAAGTTTCCACGAATTCGTTTGCTGGAATCCATCAATGAAACCGAATTCACAGAATACAAAAAAATAGCGGCAAAAATCTTTGACCCTGCCGTTTTTCTAAGCACAGAAGGTATCAATGACGAAATAAAAAGATTAAGCTCCAACCCTTCCTTACATACTTCTGATAATGAATTATTGCAAGAGCTTTCCGTTTTTTCAGTTTATATGCATGGAACAAAAAAAGGAATACTTGGAACAGACGAAGAATTAAAAAATATAGGAGCGGAGTTAATTGACTATTTACAAAAAGAATATCACCTGGAATAAAATGCAGCAACAGTTTATTAAGTAACAGTTAATAAAAATCAATTTTAAATTTTAAAAAATGAAACCAGTCTTTATACACTTGCTGATGTTTGTATCATTAACAGGATTCAGTCAAACGACAATATCAACAATCAAAGTAAATGAGCAAAGGATAGAAAAACGGATTTTTGAATTAGCCAAATTTGGGAAAGACAGCAGTGGTAACAGTTACAGGGTTGCCTATACCAAAGGGGACCAGCAGGGAAGGGAATATTTTATCAGCCTGATGAAAAAAGCAGGGCTTGAAGTAACAATTGATTATGCCGGTAACATCATTGGCAGGAGAAAAGGGATGAATGCATCTTTAAAATCAATCGCTTTGGGATCACACATTGATATGGTGCCCCGTGGTGGTAATTACGATGGTTGTGTTGGTTCTGTTGGCGCATTGGAAGTTATTGAAGTGCTAAATGAAAACAACATGTTGACTGAGCATCCTTTGGAATTAATAATTTTTTCCAATGAAGAAGGGGGCACTATTGGGAGCAGCATGCTTGTTAAACCCTACAGTGTAAAAGAATTAAAAGCTGTAAGCCAGAGCGGACTTACGATAGCAGAAGGTTTAAAAGCCATTGGTGGAAACCCGGATAGTTTACAAAAAATTGTGAGAAACAAGGGGG
>JBLMVP010000471.1:0-13757 GCA_050256755.1 Sphingobacteriales bacterium
TTTTGGCGGGAATGGTGGTTCCTCTTACCTGCAGCTATTTTGCTGGCTTTAATCTTTTTCTGGATTATGAAATATCGGGAAAGGGAATTAAAAAAATGGCAGCAATTACAGCAGGAAAAAATACAATTCCAGTTTGAAACATTAAAGAATCAGGTTAATCCACATTTTTTATTCAACAGTTTTAATACACTTATTTCAGTAATTGAAGACAATCCCAAAAATGCAGTGGAATACGTAGAACAATTATCTGATTTCTACAGGACGATTGTTACTACCAAAGAAAATGATTTAATTCCGCTGGAAGAAGAACTTTCCCTCATCAGTAATTATTTCTTTATACAGAAAAAAAGATATGGCAACAGTCTTAACTATTCAGTTAATCTTAAAGCAGATGAAATAAAAAACATTAAGGTGCCACCATTAACGTTACAGTTGCTGGCAGAAAATGCTATCAAACATAACGCTATCTCTAAAGAAACACCATTAACCTTTGAAATATTCAGCCGCAATCATCACCTCCTGGTACGAAACAATATCAATGAAAAAATAAACAAAGAGCCGGGTACAGGAATTGGTTTACCCAATATTATTCACCGGTACCAGCTGCTTTCCGGGAAAGAAGTATTAATTCAAAACGATAATAAACACTTTATAGTTTCATTACCAATTCTATAAAATTATCCACTATGCACATCCTCATTATAGAAGACGAAGAAGCAGCAGTAAAAAGGCTGCAAAAATTATTAAAAGAAACAGAACCTGGCTGGACAGTAGTTGATTCTCTCGTCAGTATAAAATCTTCTATTGAATGGTTTAAAAAAAATCCCATGCCCGACCTGGTGCTGATGGATGTACACCTGGCAGATGGTATAAGCTTCGAAATTTTGAAACAGGCTACCATCGACTGCCCGGTTATATTCATCACCGCATACGACCAATATGCACTCGAAGCCTTTAAATTAAATACAATTGATTACCTGCTTAAGCCGGTAAAAAAAGAAGATTTTTTAAATGCTGTCAATAAATTCAAAAAACATCAGCCACAACCTTCACCAAAATTAGATATAGAAAAAATCATCAGTTCATTTCAAAGCGCACAGCAGGAATTTAAAAAACGTTTTGTGGTTCGTTATGGCGACCATATTAAAACAATCAATACAGAAGACGCATCTTATTTTTACACCGAAGCCAGGGCTAACTTTATGGTTACTAAAGATACCAGGCGATATGTTATCGATTACAACCTTGACCAGCTGGAAACATTGTTAGACCCGAAAATATTCTTCCGCATCAACCGGCAGTTTATAATCGGTATTCATTCATTGGACGAAATGCTTACCTACTCCAAATCAAGGGTAATGATAAAATTAAATCCACCCTGTAAAATTGAAACCATTGTAAGCACTGAACGTTCTGGTGAGTTTAAACAATGGCTGGGTGGCTAATAAATGTTTTAACAGAATTTAAGCACTAAAAACCGGGGTGAAAGCATCTAACTGTTAAACGATAGATACAATAACAAGTCAAATTGTTATAAAAATCACCCACATGAAATCACTCATGACATATGGTTTAATTACGTTGAGTGGATTAAATATTTTAGAAATCATCGTTGCCGCACAGCTCAGTTTTCTCCTGTTTACTTTCACAATGGCTTTGGTTGTAGCAAAGATAAAACAGGCCTATAATAAAGAATAGCAGTAGCTATTAATCCTCATTTTTCCATTTCGGACACTAAATTTCCCCGTTCAGAAGGATTTGTTGTTAGGCCCAAACCCAGCGATTGATATTTGCAACATCAAAATAAGTAGTACTCATGGAAAAACACAAAACCCTTTTTTATATCCCGTCACCTTTTGCAAATCAATTCTTTTTGTCATAATAAAGCCGTTGCTAACCTAAAAAACAGCTTATTTCCTGCCCTATGAAATATTATCCTTAATTCAGGAAAAGCAAAAGTTTATCCCCTAAACTATTAAAGAGAAGATTGTTGTTTTTTTGCAGAACGACAATCTTCTTTTATTTTTGCACCTGTTAAAGGCGGATTTGTTTATTGTTCGGCCTATCCTGAGTTTAACGAAGGAACAGAACTAATAAACGTCAAAGAAACTCAGTTTTAGTTTCCCCCCACGTTTATAAGTTCAATTTTAATTTTTTTGATAACCAGCTTTAGTGCTGCTATTAATCGTTTGTTGCGTCGCACACTTGTATGTTCAATTCGCTACGCAGCAAAAATTATACAGTTCAAAGCTTAAAGCTCATAACAAATGCCTGATATTAAAAAAGAATTAGAAAAACGCATCCTTATTATTGACGGGGCCATGGGTACCATGATTCAGCGTTATAAATTAAGTGAGTCCGATTACCGTGGCGAACGCTTTAAGGACTGGGCATCGGATTTAAAAGGCAACAATGATTTGCTTTGTTTAACCCAACCGCAAATCATCAAAGCCATTCATAAAGAATATTTAGATGCAGGCGCTGATATCATTGAAACCAACACCTTCAATGCACAAAAAGTTTCATTGGCCGATTATCATATGGAGAAGTTGGCTTATGAGTTAAATGTAGCTGCTGCCAAAATTGCTAAAGAAGCAGTGAAGGAATCGGGCAAAACTGCATGGGTAGCAGGGGCTATTGGGCCAATGAATAAAACTTTGTCGTTATCCCCAGACGTAAATAATCCAGGGTTCAGGGCATTGACTTTTGATGAAGCAGTAAACGCTTATTACGAACAGGTAAAAGGGCTGGTTGAAGGTGCTGTTGATTTATTATTGATAGAAACCATCTTTGATACCCTGAACGCTAAAGCTGCCATCTTCGCAATTAAAAAATATTTCAGAGACGTCAAACAAAAAGAACTTCCCATCATGATTAGCGGCACCATAACAGATGCCAGCGGAAGAACATTAAGCGGACAAACATTGGAAGCTTTCTACACATCTGTCATGCATGCCAAACCTTTAAGTATTGGGTTAAATTGTGCATTAGGAGCAAAAGAAATGCGTCCGCATATTGAAGAGTTATCACATCTCGCTTCCTGTTATGTATCTGCATATCCCAACGCAGGATTGCCCAATACAATGGGAGAATATGATGAACATCCGGAAGATACCAGTCATTACCTGGAAGAATGGGCTAACGAAGGTTTTGTAAATATTGTAGGAGGTTGTTGTGGCACAACACCAGACCATATAAAACACATTGCAGATCACGTCAAGCAAATAAGTCCCCGTCATTTACCAATTGTTGAAACCAGTATAGCAGAATAAAAATGAGCGAACAACAAACAATCAAACAATACAGTCGTTTTAGTGGATTAGAACCATTGGTCGTTCGGCCCAATACTAATTTCATCAATATTGGTGAAAGAACCAATATAACCGGTTCCAAAAAATTTGAACGGCTTATCAAAGAGAATAAATACGAAGAAGCCTTAAGCGTAGCCAGGCAACAGGTAGAAAACGGCGCCCAGGTGATTGATGTAAACATGGATGATGCATTACTGGATGGTGTGCAGGCCATGACAACTTATTTAAACCTGCTGCAAAGCGAACCGGATATTGCTAAAATTCCGGTGATGATAGATTCATCAAAATTTGAAATCATTGAAGCCGGGTTAAAATGTGTACAGGGAAAATGTATTGTCAATTCTATCTCCATGAAAGAAGGAGAAGAAAAATTTATTCAGCAGGCGGAAATATGCCGGATGTATGGAGCGGCCGTGGTAGTAATGGCATTTGATGAGAAAGGACAAGCTGACACCAAAGATCGTAAAATAGAAATTTGCGAAAGGGCTTATAAAATATTAACTGAACGAGTTGGCTTTGACCCTCAGGATATCATTTTCGATCCCAACATATTTGCAATTGCCACCGGTTTGGAAGAGCACAATAATTATGGCGTAGATTTTATTGAAGCCACCAGGATCATCAAACAAAAAATGCCGTTAACCAAAGTGAGTGGTGGTGTAAGTAATCTTTCCTTCTCCTTTCGTGGTAACGAACATGTAAGGGAAGCCATGCACAGTGTATTCTTATACCATGCTATACATGCCGGTATGGATATGGGAATTGTAAATGCAGGTCAGCTGGTGGTGTATGATGAAATTGAACCAGCGTTAAAAAAATTATGTGAAGATGTAATTCTCAACAGAAATAACGACAACAACGAAACCACCGAAAAACTGATTGCTTTTGCTGAGACTGTAAAAGCAAAAGGTAAAGTGGAAATAAAGGACGAAGCATGGAGAAACAACCCCGTAGAAGAACGATTAAAACATTCATTGGTAAACGGCATTACGGATTATATTGATACGGATACAGAAGAAGCAAGATTAAAATATCCAAAACCTTTGGATGTTATTGAAGGCCCTTTAATGGGTGGAATGAATGTAGTGGGTGATTTATTTGGCGCGGGAAAAATGTTTTTACCACAGGTGGTGAAAAGTGCAAGGGTGATGAAGAAAAGTGTGGCTATATTAACCCCATATATAGAGCAGGAAAAAGAAGAACGAAAGCAGGCACACCTGGCAGCAGGAACAGTAAATGAAGAAACAGCCGGTGCAGCCAAAATATTATTGGCTACTGTAAAAGGGGATGTACATGATATTGGTAAAAATATTGTTGGTGTTGTATTAGGATGTAATGGTTACGAAGTGATTGATTTGGGTGTAATGGTTCCGGCAGATAAAATTTTAGAAACTGCTGAGAAAGAAAAAGCAGATATTATTGGTTTAAGTGGTTTAATAACTCCTTCTTTAGACGAGATGGTTCATGTGGCACATGAAATGAAACGCCGGGGAATGAAGCAGCCATTGCTTATTGGCGGCGCCACTACTTCCCGGATGCACACCGCAGTAAAAATTGCCCAGCAATATGATAATGGCGTAGTGCATGTGCTGGATGCATCCAGGAGTGTTACAGTTGCGGGGAACTTATTGAATAAAGAACAAAAGAAGAATTTCCTTAATATTACAAAAAAGGAATATGATGCGTTGAGAGAAAGTTTTCTTAATAAAAAGTCATCCAAAACATATTTGCCATATTCTGAAGCTGCTATTACCAAAGCTTATGTTGATTTTAAAAAAAACAAGCCTGTTACACCTGCCATTGATGGCATAAAAGTTTTTAAAGCCTTTGATTTAGCAACCATTCAGCAATATATTGACTGGGGTCCGTTTTTTATAGCCTGGGAAATGCCCGGTCATTATCCGGAAGTTTTCAACGATAAAATCTTTGGTGTTGAGGCAAAGAAATTATACAACGATGCCAAAGCTTTGCTGAAAAAAGCAGTAGAAGAAAAATGGTTAACAGCTAATGGTGTAATTGGTTTCTGGCCTGCAGCAAGCAATGGTGCAGATACGGTTACTTTGCAAACAGAAAAAGGAGAAGTAAAATTAGAATTCCTCCGACAGCAAATTAAAAAGGCGATGGGTCAGCCTAATTTTTCACTGGCTGATTTTATTGCACCCGCTCAAACTAATGTGCAAGATTTCATAGGAGGATTTGCCGTAACCATTACTGGTTTGGAACCGCATCTTAAAAAGTTTGCAGACCAGCATGATGACTATAACAAAATTATGCTACAGGTTTTAGCTGACAGATTAGTAGAAGCGTTTGCCGAATATTTACACCAGCAGGTAAGAAAAAATTATTGGGGGTATGTTAAAGATGAAACATTATCAAGCGAACAATTAATAAAAGAAGAGTATAAAGGAATTCGTCCGGCACCGGGTTATCCTGCCTGCCCAGATCATACAGAAAAATTAAAATTGTTTGATTTATTAAATGCTACAGAAAATACAGGTATTACATTAACAGAATCATTGGCAATGTATCCCGCCGCATCGGTTTGTGGATGGTATTTCTCTCACCCCGAAAGTCAATATTTTGGCATTGGGAAAATTCAACAGGACCAACTGGAAGATTATGCCAAACGAAAAGGAATGAGCCTGGACGAATTAACAAGGTGGCTAAGGCCAGTACTGGAATAATTTCGTCCTGTTATTTTATTTTTAAAACTGTTTATCTTGCATAACAGTTATAAAATACTGCTATTAATTATGCGCATCATCTCCTACAATGTAAACGGCATTCGTGCTGCCATGAACAAAGGTTTTATTGAATGGCTGAAAACAAATCCTGCAGACATTATTTGTGTACAGGAGACTAAAGCCTTAAAAGATAATGTAGATCATAAACAGTTTACTGATCTGGGCTATCACGACTATTGGTTCAGTGCACAAAAAAAAGGGTATAGTGGTGTGGCAGTATTCACCAAAATTAAACCTGATAAAATAGAATTAGGCAATGGGCATGGGCCAAGCGATGATGAAGGAAGAGTAATACAATTGGATTTTGGCGATATACGATTGATTAATGCCTATTTCCCCAGTGGTACAAGCGGAGATGAACGCCAGGATTTTAAATACAAATGGCTGGATGAATTTTATACTTATCTCAACAAATTAAAAAAGAAACATCCCAAACTCATTTTATGCGGCGACTACAATATTGCCCATAAAGAAATCGATATTCACGACCCAAAAGGAAATAAAAACTCATCTGGTTTTTTACCGGAAGAAAGAGCCTGGATGACAAAGTTTCTCGATAGTGGCTGGATTGATACCTTTCGCGAATTTCATCCTGAACCTCATCGTTACAGCTGGTGGAGCCAGCGTTTTCCAACTGTAAGAGCACAAAACAAAGGCTGGCGTATTGATTATATTACTGTAACAGAAGCATTGAAAAAAAATATAAAGGATGCGGAGATATTCCCTGATATAAAACACAGTGATCATTGTCCCATATATCTTGAAATAAAATCGAAATAGCATGATCGTTTATAATATTACAATAAAAGTAGAACCTGCTATTGTTGAGGACTGGATACATTGGCAAAAAGAAGAGCATATTCCTGGTATAATGGCTACGGGTTTATTTGATTCATTCAAATTCTTTCGGCTGCTTGAACAGGATGAAACAGAAGGGCCAACTTATATTGTACAATACTTTGCTGCTTCAAAAGAAAAATACAACCGATACATCAATGAATATGCCCTATCCCTTAGGAAAAAAGCTACGGAAAAATGGGGAAATCGTTTTGTTGGTTTTCGTACATTAATGGAGCTTGTGCAGTAAGTGTGGATAATAAAAAGATAACTTTTCTGTCAACTAGAAATAGGTATCTTGCTCAAAACCGCTTCTGTACTGCATTTCAGCTGTCAATCGCTGAAATACAATACCAGCAAGAATTACAGCCGTTTAAAAATAAATATTGCCGGATTTTACTTTTTATCAATTGCTTAAAAACCTTGCCCCGTGCGGATTTTAGCGTTTAAATTAAGTGTAAAAATCTTAAAAAAAATTTTGTTGGAATTAAAAAGCCTATAAATTTGTTGCGGTTAAAAAAACAAACTATTTCACTATGAACAAAGCTGAATTAATTGCAAAAATTGCCGATGATGCCGGCGTTACAAAAACTCAGGCTAATGCTTCTTTAGATTCTTTTATTGAAGCGGTAGCAAAAACATTGAAAGGTGGTGGTAAAGTTACATTAGTAGGTTTTGGTACCTTCTCCGTATCTAAACGTGCTGCACGTAATGGCCGCAACCCTCAAACTGGCGAAGTCATTAAAATTAAAGCTAAGAAAGTTGCCCGCTTTAAAGCAGGTAAAGAATTAGCTGGCAGATTATAATCCGGCTGAACCTCGGAAAGGCTCCGATTATATATCGGAGCTTTTTTATTTTTATCTTTAAACAATTAAAAAAACATTATTATGGGCAGAGGTGATAAAAAAACCAAAAAAGGAAAAATATTTAAAGGCTCTTTTGGTAAATCAAGACCAGCTAAAGTAACCAAAAAAGCAGCTCCTAAGAAGAGTTAATAAGTTGGGCGGTTAACAGGTTGATAAGGAAAACAAACTATATCTATATTACCTTATCAACTTGTTAACTAATTAACATGTCAAACTCTCATGGTGCCAGTCTTTCAATAAGCCAGTTTCCATTTTCTTCCAGAGTATATTGTATGCGGTCGTGTAAGCGGCTGCTCCTGCCCTGCCAAAACTCTATGCCCACTGGTTTAACCCGGTAACCACCCCAATTTTCAGGACGTTTCATTTCACTACCATTAAACTTCGCTTTTATTTCTTCTACTTTTCTCTCTAGCCATTCCCTGCTTTCAATAACATGACTTTGTGGCGAAGCCCAGGCTCCTACCATACTTCCTTCAGGTCTTGATAAAAAATATTCATCGCTTTCTTTTGTACTCACTTTTTCGATTATACCTGTAATCCGCACTTGTCTTTCCAGCTCTTTCCAGAAAAACAAAAGAGATGCTCTTGGGTTTTCGGCTATTTGCTGTGCCTTATAACTGTTGTAATTAGTATAGAATACGAATCCTTTTTCATCATATCCTTTCAACAATACAATTCGTGCAGAAGGAATACCATCAGATGAAGCCGTTGCCAGTGTCATTGCATTTACTTCATCAATTGCTGATTCAATTGCTTCATTCCACCATTTAGTAAACTGAACAAAGGGGTTTGAATATACATCTGCCTCTGTTAAAGTTTGTTGGGTATAATCTTTTCGTATGGATGCTATATCTGTCATAGTGCAAATTTGAGGTGGAATTATGGAAAATAAAAATGCGTTCAGTAATATTCTGAACGCATTAATAAAAGTTATTAGCTTATTTACTGTTTCTGCAATTAAATAACTGGCGTTGCAATTCAGTAATATCAGCTATGCGGAGTTTCAGTTCCTGCTGAAGTCCATCTGACAGCTTAGCCTTCTCTCTCAAAACCTGTTCTTTATTGCGTAAAAAAGATAATTCATTCTCCATGCCGGCATAATAGATACGCATTTGATTGAGTTCCTTCGCAGCAATGATAAACTTATTCTCCCAAAGTGCATCTTCATTTAGCTGTTGCTTATTGTTATTCAGAGTACGTGTTAAAGTCCCAATTTCCCGTTCTAATAAAACTATTCTATCCCGCAGCTGGTTTCTTTCTTCCACTATGCTTTCATAAACTGCCATTAGGTTGGCAAACTCATTGTGTTTTTGCGTTTTAATTTCCTGTAACTGCACCAGCAAAATATCTCTTTCTGTTTCTAATAATTGAATATCATCTTCCAGCGGTAAGAATCTTTCTATTTGTTGTTCTAAATCTTTATTATAATTGATAGCATCAATCAATTCTTTTTCTACTCCATCCAACCGGCTTATATCCTTATTTAGCTGTTCATTTAAATAAGTATTCCCGACAAGCCGTGAGCTAAAATCATTTACTTCTTTTTGAAGTGCATCAACTTTTTGTTCCAGTAAAGTATTGGCTTCTCTGTGCTGAATCAATGAATCCACTTCTAGCTTTAGCTGGTTGCTATACGCCTGTGCAGTATGCAGCTCCTGGCGAAGTTGTTTGTCGGCTATTTCGTCTTTCAGTAATTCATTAATCCGGCTTTCTTTATTTCTTAATTGCTGCTTTAATTTTTCAATCTCATCCTGTAGATCTTTATTTTCTTCTGCCAGTGAATCATATTCTTCATTGGCAAAAATGCTGCTTTTCTTATTGATGGTTGATATCACTTCTTCTGCAAACGAATCTTTACTATTGCCCTGTTTTCCACTAAAGAAAAAATTGTTCCATTGCTGATTTACTTTTTGATACCAGTTAACTGGTTTGTATTGCTGCAACCAATCACTTAAACGATGATTCCAGCGGTGAAGACTATTTTGAAATGGCTGAATTACCTGGTGTGCCCAGAGAAAAGATTTATAGTAATGCCTTATTAAATAAATAACAAGGACAATGATAAGGGAGAGGGAAACTATTTCCCATAATAATGATAAAGAGAATAGATTCGTACTGCCCGGATTAGAAACTTGCAATAACATAAGCCAGGATTTTAGGTACTCAAAAATCGGCTTCCGGGAAATTGGAGTTCAGAGGTTTTTTGGAGAGGATATGTTCTTATAAATTTACTTCTTTACTTTAATCTTTGCAAACTAATTGCTAACAAAAAAGGCAACCCATCTGAGTTACCTTGTACTAAAGCGAAACATATGTTAATTAGGCACTTACAAGAGTACCTACTCTTTCTCCTGTTACTACTTTTAACAAATTTCCCGGCTTATTCATATCAAAAACGATGATGGGCAATTTATTTTCCATACAAAGTGTAAATGCCGTCATATCCATCACCCGCAAATTTTTAGTTATACATTCCTGGAATGTTAGTTTATCAAACTTAGTTGCTGCAGGATCTTTCTCCGGATCAGCAGAATAAATTCCATCAACCCTTGTTCCTTTTAAAATAACATCCGCATTACATTCAATAGCTCTTAATGAGCCTGCTGTATCGGTAGTGAAATAAGGATTACCTGTGCCTGCACCAAATATCACCACTCTGCCTTTTTCCAAATGCCGAATGGCTTTACGGCGGATATATGGCTCAGCTACCTGTTCCATTTTAATAGCACTTTGCAAACGGGTGTATACACCAATTTTTTCCAGCATACTTTGTACGGCCATACCATTAATAACCGTTGCCAGCATTCCCATATAATCGCCCTGAGCTCTTTCAATACCTGTTTCACTTTCATTCATACCCCGGTAAATATTTCCACCGCCAATTACCACTGCCACCTGCACACCTAAATCAGTAATACGTTTAATTTCATTGGCGTACTGTTCCATTACAGTAGGATCCAAACCAAAACTATTATCACCCATTAAAGATTCACCGGAAAGTTTGAGAAGAATACGTTTGTACTTTGGAAGCATAGATAGAAAAGTGTTTTGCAGGGCGAAGATAAGGGAAACCTTCAATTGTTAACGGTTGGAAAAAATTGGAGTAAGATCTTTTCTGTCTTCAAAACAAACTCCCCTGTTGACCCGGTCTTCTAAAAATGCTTCTGTCCAAACTCCACTCTTCTGCATTCATACCATAAAGCTTTCCATATTTTTTATATTGCTGTGCTACCATCTGGGCTATATTTCCTTCACCCCGCATACGTACTCCCCAGCGGGTATCGTTTACTTTGCCGTCATGACTTTGTTCCACTAAATGCCATACTTTATCAGCCCTGTCGGGAAAATTTTTATACAACCAGTCGTGAAATAATAATTTGATTGCTCCATTCAATCGTATAAAAGTATACGCCGTAAAAGTGGCTCCGTTATCCCTTGCTGCTTTCATGATACGTTGCATTTCGTGCTCATTTAATCCCGGTATCATTGGTCCCATCATTATACCCATGCGTACACCGGCACTGCTTAATTCATTTATCACTTTCAGTTTTTGTTTGGCAGTGGTTGTTCTTGGTTCCATTACTCTTCTTAAATCTTCATTAAATGAAGTAATAGAAACCATAGCTGATACAATTTTTTTCTTTCCCATTTCCTGCAATACATCTTTATCTTTTAATATCCATGAATTTTTGGTGAGGATACCAACGGGCTGATTGAATTCATTACATACTTCCAGCAATCCTCTTGTTAAACGATAGGTTTGTTCAGCGGGTTGGTAACAATCGGTATTCCCACTCAGCATAATCGGTGTGGCATCCCATTTTGGATGCATTAAAAATTTGCGCAGGAGCTGCGGGGCATTTTTCTTTACAATAATCTTTCTTTCAAAATCTAATCCTGCGCTATAGCCCCAGTATTCATGCACATTTCTTGCATAGCAATAAATACATCCATGTTCACAGCCGGCATAGGGGTTCATACTGTAACTCATGCCAACATCGGGACTTTCCACTTTGTTCACGATGGTTTTACTTTCCTGTTCTAAATATTGTGTAGGAACATTTTCTTCTGTCCAGTCGTCAATTGCCTCAATATGTTCCTTAGTCTTTTCGTTTTTTAGGAAGCGGTTCTTTGTATTAATCTGTGCCCCTCTTCCATGAAGATAATTGGGCTTTTCCGGATCTTCTTTTTTAGGTGTTGCCTTATAATGGTCTTGCTTTAGTTGGGTGCTCATTAAAATTCTTTTTGTTGGTTTATAATATTATTGCTACGGACGGTGCAGGTTTGCTCAGATGATTGTTGAATAGAATTACAGAACGTACAAGAGTGCGACGCAACAAACGATTAATAGCAGCACTAAACCATTGCCAACGGAAATCTCTTTTACTCCTTTATCTCTTAGCAAAATAATTCTCCCTGTTTTGTATTGACCGGAAGATTTTGAAAATCAAACCTTGCAGCAATCTGGTATTTCCCTTCACCAACAGGACGCTTTAACAGCAACATTGCATCAGCAATAAAGCGTCCGGTAAAATGCCGGTTCGAATATTCCAGCCAGCCTTTTTCATACTGCCATGGCTGCAATCTCCGGGCAATAGTTAAATGAGGCTCCAAAATAAAATATGGCTTGTTATCATCGTTGAGTTTCATCAACCGCTGTGCCTCGCTGCGGATTTCCTTTACCAACGTCTGTATCGGAACCTTGGATGTGATATTTATATAAATAGTATGCGATGGAAAACTTCCATAATCCTTCAACTCTACTTTAATGGGATGATATCCCATACCAATAGTTTTGAGCCGGTTAACCAGCCGCTCTTCCATCATTTCATACTGCAGGAAATTTACAAGTGTTACATGAGGCTTGCCACCAATGGCCGTAGACGCCTTGTACGCATCATAAAACTCTTTTTTTACTTTCATGATTTTGTTCCGTAGTTCTTCATGCGGATTCAATACGAGCAAATACTCGTACACCCGGTAACCGGGAATGGTTGCTGTGGTGACTGATTGCAATTGCATAACTCATGCATTTGAGTGAAAAATATTTTACCAATTATTTTAGTATAAATTTACTAATTTATTTAGTTTTACAAAAATTATTTTTATGGACGGGGAACAATTTTTTGGCGCCGCCTATAAGGGCAGCAAAAACTTTTCGCAGCGGGAGGTGCAAACAGCCAATGCTACCGGCTTTGGCGCTGCTGCTGACGATTACATGGAGCGGGGCATTGATCTCAATGAACAGCTTATCAAAAACAAGCCGGCTACTTTTTTCTTTCGGATGAAAAGCGATGCAATGAAAGATGCTGGTATTTTTGAAAATGACATACTGATTGTGGACCGTTCGCTCAAACTGGCAAACGGGAAAATAATTGTAGCTATTTTAAATGGCGAATTATTGGTGCGGCGTTTTCACAAAAATTTTTCATCCGCTTTTTTAATTCCTGAAAACAACAGATACAAACCCATTAACCTGGCAGAGTTTAGTGACTTTGCATTATGGGGCGTGGTGGTGTACTCTATTCATCCTTTATAAAAAATATGTACGCTATCATAGACTGCAATAATTTTTATTGTTCCTGTGAACGGTTGTTTGAACCGCACCTGGACAGGAAGCCGGTTGTTGTGCTTAGCAACAACGATGGTTGCATTATTTCACGAAGTGATGAAGCAAAAAAATTAGGTGTGGAAATGGCCGGACCTTATTTTATGGCAAAGCCATTGATACAAAAATACAAAGTGGCTGTCTTTTCAAGTAATTACAATTTATATGGCGATTTAAGCTGGAGGGTAATGGAAACATTACGTATGATGCTGGGCAAACATAATGTAGAAGTGTATTCGGTAGATGAAGCATTTCTAAACCTCAGCATATTTCCCTTAGACGAGTTGCAAACAATTGCGCTGCAAATAAGAGAAACAGTTGAGCAAAATACAGGCATTAAAGTATCTGTTGGAGTGGCCCCAACGAAAGTGCTGGCAAAACTGGCTAACCG
>JBLMVP010000472.1:0-5641 GCA_050256755.1 Sphingobacteriales bacterium
TTAATAATTGTTTCATGCTCTAAAGGTTAATTGTGAATGATTTTTATTTTTGTAGCGTAATCCTACATCACCCCTGAAGCAATAAAATATTATTTAGCTGAAGTTCATTAAACTAATGCCATATACAACTCATTTACTGATGAATTGACTAAAAGGGTTATAAAACAGTTTTATCGATTAAATAAAACTTCCTGTCGTTCAATAAAAATTCTTTAAGTGTACGTATTATCCTGTGCAGAATGTTTTATAGACATTTAACAGGCGGGATAAACAAACTGTTAAAAGGAAGCTGCAACCAGCATTTTAAAATTTAAATTGTGTTTTCTTAAAAAATTATTCTTTCGGTAAGTTTAGCAAGTTTCGGGTTGTAATCCGTAAATTGTAAGTATAGTTTTGTGTTATAAATTTAATTCAATGACGAATTACGAAAAAATTAAAACAGCTATTGAGTTTATTACAGAAAACTTTCAGCAGCAACCCGATTTAGATGAAGTTGCCAAACAGGTTCATGTTAGCCCCTTTCATTTCCAGAGAATGTTTAAAGATTGGGCTGGTGTAAGTCCTAAAAAATTTCTTCAATACATCAGCATACAGCATGCAAAGCAATTACTGCAGCAAAACAATAACATTGCGGATACTGCTTTTGAAACTGGATTATCCACTACCAGCCGCCTGCATGATTTATTCATTACCATTGAAGGAATGACGCCCGGTGAATATAAAAATGGCGGTGAACAGTTAATTATCAACTATAGTTTTGCAGAAACACCTTTTGGCAATATCATTGTTGCCTCCACATTAAAAGGCATTTGTCATCTGGCTTTTGCAGATGATGAAAAAGAAGCATTAAAAGAATTAAAAAATCATTTCCCACTTGCTACATTTAAGCAGGTAGTAGATACTATTCAACAAAACGCTTTATTCATATTTACACAGGACTGGAAAAATTTAACGGATATTAAACTGCATTTAAAAGGAACAGCCTTTCAGTTAAAAGTATGGGAAGCCTTATTAAAAATTCCCATGGGCCAATTAACCACCTATTCGGATGTTGCCGCTTTTGTTGGTAATGAAAATGCATCAAGAGCTGTTGGTTCCGCCGTGGGTGACAATCCTGTTGCTTTTTTAATCCCCTGCCACCGGGTAATAAAATCAACCGGCGTATTCGGTCAATACCATTGGGGTAGTATAAGAAAAACAGCAATGATTGGATGGGAAGCCGCTAAAACTTTTCCTGAAAATTAAACTCCGCAATAATCGGGTTTTATTTCACTCTTATTTATTTCAATTTTACAAAATAAAAATAATTACAATGAAAACGTTTGTTTTAATTCATGGCTCATGGCATAGTGCCTGGAACTGGCATAAAGTAATTCCTTTATTAGAAAAACAGGGACACAAAGTTATTGCTATTGATTTACCCGGCATGGGAAGAGATAAAACACCCATTGCTGAAGTTAGTCTGCAAACTTCGGTTGAAAAAATATGTTCAGTGATAGACAGTGTAGAAAACAAAGTGATTTTAGTTGGTCACAGCAAAAATGGAATCATGATTTCGCAGGCGGCAGAATATCGTCCGGAAAAAATAGAAAAATTGGTTTATCTCGCAGCTTATTTAATTCCCAATGGAAAAACCCAAAGAGAATATTCCATACAGGATACTCAAGGAGTACTAAAGCCTTATGTAACTGTTCATGAGAAAACAAAATCAACAACACTTCAACATGAAATTTTTAAAGAAGGTTTGTATGCAGATTGTGACGATAACATTACCGAACTGGCAAAACTGTTATTAAGTCATGAACCTATTGAATCAGCTGCTACCCCACTTCAACTTACAGAAGAAAATTTTGGAAGCATCCCCAGGGTATATATTGAATGTACCGCCGACAAAGCCGTAACACCATTTATTCAAAGAAAAATGTATACGGAAATGCCTTGTGAAAAAGTATACAGTATGAACACCAGTCACTCTCCATTTTTCAGTCAGCCAAAAGAACTGGTAGATATTCTTTGCACTCTTTAAAAATCATCGATGAAAACTATAAAAGAAAAATTAGCAACTGTTAACTGGGAAAGAGCTGCTGTAGAGTTAAACGATAAAGGATTTACCCTTGTTGAAAAAATATTATCTGACACTCATTGCAATGAATTGATTGAAGCATACAATCAACCACAGCTTTACCGAAAAACCATAACGATGGAACGGTATCGCTTTGGATTGGGAGAGTATAAATATTTTAAATATCCATTACCGGATTTAATTCAAACGATAAGAGAGACAGTTTATCCTAATCTTGCTTTAGTTGCGAATGAATGGATGAGGGTTTTGAATATTGATAAAAAATTCCCCGGCAGTTTTACAGAATTGCAATCGCTCTGCCACATCAACAAGCAGCAATTTCCAACAGTGTTGATTTTAAAATACGGAAAAGGCGGACATAACACATTGCATCAGGATTTGTATGGAGATATATTTTTCCCGATGCAGGTAGTGTTGTTTTTAAATGAACCGGAAGAAGATTATGAAGGAGGCGAATTTGTTTTAACACAACAAACTCCAAGAGCACAATCCAAAGCAATCGTATTAAAACCCCGCAAAGGTGATATGCTCATCTTTACGACCAATTTTCGTCCAGTGAAAGGCAGCAAAGGATATTACCGGGTCAACATGAAACACGGAGTAAGTGAAGTAAAAGATGGACAAAGGCATACTTTAGGAATTATCTTTCATGATGCATTAAGCTGATTGTATGATTAGGCATAATAATATCAGCAACATAGCATTAAGAAAATTGATACGGCAACAAAAACTTATGTTGGGAGGAAATGAAAAACTTAAGATTTATGGAGTACTGCATTGCAGAAGCGGCAAAAGAATGAAAAGAGAAAACCGTGTTTTCTTCACATCAGAAAAAGAAGCGATAATAAATGGTTACCGCCCCTGCGGAAATTGTATGAAAAAAGAATATTCAGCATGGAAAAACAAACCCCGTTAAGATTAAAATCGTAACGGGGTGAGTTAATAAACTTTAAAAAAAATTAATAGAAAAACTGTTCTTTCACCACTTTACCCCCTTTAACTTCATACACACATATTTCTTCCATCTTTGTTCTTCCTACTCCTTTCATGGTAACATCCATACCCATAGCAAAAGAAATGTGGTTGCCCCCTACGATGGGATCGCTGCACCAGCCTCCATGTACTTCTTCAACCATTGCATTAAAATCATTCGCCTTTTGCTTTAATCCCGCTTTTCCTTTTGCCGTTTTAAGTCCGGGTGAATGTTCCGGCTCAATGCTTACAACATCATCAGCAAATAATTCATCCTGAACTTCTGCCCACCTGTTTTCATTAAATAATACTTTCATTCGGTTAGCCACATCCTGTGTGGTCATAACAGCTTCAGCAGTTGACATAAAATAATTTTTTAATTGTTATTAAAAAGGACATAAAAGGTAGTAAAATTTTAAGGCGGTTTCAAAATTTTTGTGTTAAACGGTGATTAATATCAGGCAAATAAATCTATTTTAAATATATAAACTGCCGCCCGGATGATATTAACGATTTCAGACATAAAAATTTCTTCTTTATTTCTCTTAACTGTTTTTACCGATTGTTCGGTAAGTAATAATCCGCAACGGGCAGAAATACGAAAACTGCAAAAAGGAAATATTAAAGATGGCAGCAGCTATGTTTATTCTCTTCCATACAAAATCAATAAAAAACATTTACTGGTACAGGGATATTTCAGCCGTTTATCGCACAAAGAGAGGGCTGCATTGGATTTTAAAATGAAAAAGGGAACAAAAATTTGTGCCGCAAGATCCGGCGTAGTGGTAAGAGTAAAGGAAGATAGTAACAAAGGCGGATGGAGTAAAAAAAGCCGCCCGTTCGGAAACCTGCTGATTATTCAGCATGAGGATGGCAGCCGTGCCGGTTACTGGCATTTACAAAAAGACGGCACTTTGGTAAATGTGGGAGATACTGTTAAACAGGGTCAAATTTTTGCACTAAGCGGAAGAACGGGATATGCACTTTTCCCGCATTTACATTTTATCGTTTGGAAATTTGGAGGCAACAATCAATGGTTGCAGGTAGCAACCCGGTTTGCAACGAGTAAAGTAATAAAGTATCTGCGTCCCATACATAATTATATAAATGGAGTTGAATAACTACATTTGAAAAAAATCCATTTTGAGTTTACAGGAAATATACCAGCAGTTTATTGAAGGACTGAAACAAACTACCTGGATTGAATACATAGCAGTATTTGCCGGTATAGCCAGTGTTTGGTTCAGCCGTATTGAAAACATACTGGTTTACCCTATTGGGCTTATCAATACCATTATTTATGTGTGGTTAAGCATGAAGGGTCAATTGCTGGGCGAAGCTTCTGTAAATTTTTATTATACTGTAATGAGTATTTATGGCTGGATATTATGGACAAAAAAAGATAAGGCAGAGCATCATATAGTAAATATTAGTTTTTCCGATAAGCGGTGGTGGTTATACCAGTTGGCATTCTTTGCTGTTTTTTACGTAGCCATCTACCTTTCTCTTACTTACTTAAAAAAATCTTTTGCTCCCGGAGCTATTCCATGGGCAGATGCATTTGCTTCAGCTACCGCTTTTACCGGTATGTGGTTAATGACAAAAAAGAAAGTGGAAAGCTGGTACTGGTGGATTGCTACGAATATCGCATCTATCCCATTGTATTTTGTAAAGCATTATGTTTTTACAAGTGTATTTTATGTTATATTATTTGCTATGGCCATTTGGGGAATGATGGAATGGAGAAAACGGGTCTTGCATCACAATTAAATTTCGTTTTTAGAATTATCCTCCTGCATCTGCTATCTTTATACCCAATATTACTGAATGATACATATTGGTGAATATAATACGCTTACTGTTGACCGACTGGTTGAAATAGGCGCATACCTGGATGATGGCAAAGATGGAATACTATTACCGAAACGGTTTGTACCCAAAGGAACAAAAGCGGGTGATGTGCTAACAGTTTTTTTATACCACGACAGTGAAGGAAGAATTATTGCTACTACACAAAAGCCAAAAGGGGTATTAAATGATATTGTATTACTTCGTTGTGTAAGCACTACACCACAAGGAGCTTTTTTAGATTGGGGACTGATGAAAGATATTTTTGTGCCAAGGACAAAGCAAATAAGTCATATGTTACCCAATGGTGATTATTTAGTGAAAATTTATCTTGACGAACAAACAGGAAGAGTAGCTGCTACAGAAAAAATAGATTCTTTTTTAAGTAATGAAACATTAACAGTTAAAGAAATGGAGGTAGTCGATTTAACTGTTTACCGCCGTACCGATTTGGGATACCTGATGATTATTAATAACCGGCATACCGGCTTGCTTCACTTTAATGAGGTTTTCCGTAATATGGAAACAGGAGATACGTTTAAAGGCTTTATCAAAAAAATTTATCCTGAAAACAATAATATAGATGTGGTGGCAGGAAAGCCCGGTTACAACAGGGTAGAAGATGAATCAGAAAAAATCCTCCGCTTGCTGAAACAAAACAAAGGTTTTCTGCCCTACCATGATAAAAGTGACCCAGAAGCCATTTATTCTTTCTTTGGCATGAGCAAGAAAACATTT
>JBLMVP010000473.1:0-2796 GCA_050256755.1 Sphingobacteriales bacterium
CTTAACTTTTGTTGCTGTGATGGAAAATTTTTTAAATATTATAGCAATGGCAAACTTAACCAGATCTTTGAAAATAGAAATGGGCTTTTGAATGGCTTAATGTATATATATGAAAGGGACAGTTCGGGTAAGTTAGGTATTATATGCACATTCAAAGAAGATAAGAAAAATGGTATTTACAAAAACTTTTATAATAAAGGGGGGGTGTATCTTTTAGGAACATATTCGAATGATACTCTTATTGATAATATTTATTACTTTCGGCCAAAGGGTGACACACTTAAAATTTTTCATACCTGGAAAGGAAAAGAAGATTTTCCGGCAAAAAAATGGCTTGACAATAATCAGATCTTTTATGCTACTTATTTAGACAGTAGTTATAACAAAGCTTTATATCTTTGGACAGATAAATCTGGTAAAGAGCTTAGAAGAGAAATAGTATCTCCCAAAACAGGCGGCGAATGGATAGCATCTAATGGTAACTGGATTACACCGAATTAAAAAAACAGCAAGCAACAGTCGCATCTGTGCTCTTGGAGGGCGACGCAAAACGTTGTTCAATCGCTGTAATGGTGTTTAGGTTTTTGTCCCAGTTTGACATTTATTATTAAGCAACAGAATAAAATTTTATCTTTAGTAACAATGTTCAGTAGCCGTCGCCGGGGTGACGTAAAAGAATTGCCCCGCAGACCGCAAAGCTGTGAACGTTGTGTCATTATCAACGTAAAACAATAAAATGAAAGCGGCAGTTCGCTCAAAATATGGTTTGCCGGGAGATTTAAGTATAAAAGAGCTTGAAATACCAACTCCAAAGGATGATGAAGTACTGATAAGAGTTCATGCCACTACGGTAAACAGGAGTGATTGTCATGTGCTTTCGGGCAGACCATTTTTCATGAGGCTTTTTACAGGATTATTTAAGCCACGGGCATCAATCATAGGATCAGACTTTACAGGTGAAATTGCAGCAACAGGTTCAGCAGTACAATCATTTAAGGCTGGTGATAAAATAATGGGGTTTGGTGGGGCCCTTGGCTGTGGCTCTCATGCGCAATATTTTATATTGCCGGAGACGAAAGCAACAAAAGTAATAGTTCCTATGCCTGTCAATAAAACTTATGATGAGGCAGCAGCTTGCCTGGAAGGAGCATTTTATGCTGCTTCGGTTTTCATGGGACTAAAACCCACCGCCGGACAAAAAGCATTAGTATATGGTGCAACGGGAGCTATCGGTTCATCCTATGTTCAGTATCTAAAATATTATAATGTTTATATCACTGCAGTATGCAATGCTGAAAACGCAGAATTGGTAAGATCGTTGGGTGCTGATAGAGTAATTGATTATAAAAAAGAAGATTTTACAAAAGACAGCGAGCGTTATGATTTTGTTTTTGATGCGGTGGGTAAAAGCAGTTTTATCAAATGCAAAAAACTATTAAAGAAGAAAGGTGTTTATACTTCATCAAATGGGATGATCAATATATTATGGTTGTTCATTACACCGCTCTTTGGCGGTAAAAAAGTAAGCTTCCCTCCTCCCAAAGGCATTAAGGCAGGACTCCTTTTTATTAAAGACCTGGTGGAAAAAGGAAACTTTAAACCGGTAATAGACAGAAAATATCCATTAGAAAAAATAGCTGAAGCATATGTATACGTGGCCTCTGGTCAAAAATTAGGTAATGTCATCATTACAATGGATACTTAAACATTTTAATTAAAATTTTATTCAGTCCACTCAGGGTGTCTTCCCAGCCTTTGTGCAAAGCATGACACCCTGCGGTTATATTTAACTGTTGTTCTATCCATTATTTATTTATTGATTTTAGTTATTAACTTGTATTAAATATATCTAATTGAATTTAGTCGTTGGGGCAATACTTATAAAATTCCGCCGGCAGCAAAATCTTAACGTTAGCAAGTCATATAAACTATCTTTAATGAGAACAATACAAAAAATATTTCTAGTTACTATTTTCCTATTGGGTTTGTTAGTATTAAAAAATGCTGAAGCTCAGTCTTTAGATGTAGTAAAGGACACTTCTAAACTTACAAAAGATCTAAAGGATTTATATAAAGCTCATAATATTAACCATATAATCGCAGATCAAAACGAAATGATAAATCTTTATCTGAGTGAAGACGGTCCTGATGAATTAAACAAACTATTATCAGAATATATCAAAAAGTGTGAAGCACTAAAACCCCCAAATATTTCAAATAATACATTAAAATCATTATTAGAAAATTATATTACTGGTACAATTAAGAATTACCAGGTAATGAAATTAAAAGGTTTTAAGTCAAGCGATTTCAAAAAAGATTACTCAAATTATAAGAAAGTAAAAGAGAAATATATGGATTACTTAATGAATATATACACTACTAATTACTTTGTAAATCTCACTGAAGACAAATATTGGAAAGTTTTAGATAAAAAAAACTATGTAAAAGATAATCGGTATGCAAGTTTGCAAACAACAAAAGAAAACAATTTAAGAACAGCCATGCAAATCCTTGATACTTTGTCAGATTCAACTTTAAATTTTCAAGAAAAAACAATTTATAAAATTGCATTAGCAGATATGTATGTTAGAGAGAAAAGCTTAGGTACTTACGCCTGGGATACTGCGATAAGTATTTACAAATTTATTCTGGAAAAGAAGGAATATTCTCTTTATTTATTTGAATCTTGGATTAAATGGAGAACGGTATCTCAGCAATCTAATGGTTTATCAAAATCATCTGAGATTCCGAATGATGAGTATGATAAAGTACGGGAGCAAGTTGCGCAAACAA
>JBLMVP010000474.1:0-7554 GCA_050256755.1 Sphingobacteriales bacterium
TCAATTGAAAGAATAGGTTTAGCGGCAATCAGGAATACAGCAGCGGCCAGCTATTATGACATTTTGCGTAATGCAAAAGGTGTGGATGTAGTTAGTTCAAGTTTAACTTTTGCAACGGTAAGCACCCGTGGTTTTAACGGCAGTGGTAATGCCCGTGTTAACCAGGTGGTAGACGGTATGGATAACCAGGCTCCGGGTCTTAACTTCTCGGTTGGTAATATAGTAGGCTCAACGGAAATGGATGTAGAAAGCATTGAATTACTGCCCGGCGCTTCTTCTGCCTTGTATGGCCCCGGTGGTATGAATGGTACCGTTTTAATTAACACCAAAAACCCCTTTAAATACCAGGGCTTAAGTATGCAGATAAAACAGGGAATTATGCATACCGATCAGCGTGAAAGAAAAGTGGCTCCTTATTATGATTGGTCTGTTAGATGGGGCAAAGTGATAGGCGAAAAGTTCGCTTTTAAAATAAATGCCCAGTTAATACAGGCTAAAGACTGGATAGGGGATGATTACAGAAACTATAACCGTATTGGTTCTACAGGAAATTTAAAAGCCGGTAACAGGATCTCCGATCCTAATTATGATGGTATCAATGTATATGGAGATGAAACAACCATCAATACAAGAAGGGCTCCCGGTACTGGCGCCGACATATATGCGCTGGTAGGTGCGGGTATTGCGGCACAAAATCCTGCTGCAGCTACCAGTATTAATGCTATATTAGCCAGTTTGCCCAGTACAATCAATGTATCCCGTACTGGTTATACAGAAAGAGAATTCCTAGACAATAATACCACCAACTTTAAAATTTCCGGTGGTCTATTTTATAAATTAACTAATAAGATTGAGGCTTCCTTTATTTCTAACTGGGGAACAGGTAACACTGTTTATACAGGTAGCGAACGTTACTCCATTAAAGATTTTAAAATGGGGCAGCATAAACTGGAATTCAAATCAAAAAACTGGTTTGTGAGAGGTTATACTACCCAGGAAAATGCTGGAGGCACGCATAACACCACTATTACAGCACAATTATTTAATGAGGCATGGAAGCCAAGCAGTTCCTGGTATCAGCAGTATGTTACAGGCTGGTGGATGGCTAAACTGACAGGAGCCTCTGATGTGACTGCTCATAGCAATGGTCGTGCAACGGCAGATGTTGGTCGTCCTGTACCGGGTACAGAGCCATTTCGGACTTTATATGAAAAGGTTACCACTGCTCCAATACCTATAGGTGGGTTACTTCTTGACAGAAGTGATTTATGGGCTTCTGAAGGACAGTATAATTTCCAGGATGTAATAAAATTTGTTGATGTGCTGGCAGGAGCTAACTGGAGACAGTATGTATTAAATTCAAAAGGGACATTGTTTATTGATTACAACGGACCGATTAAGATAAATGAATATGGAGGTTATGTCCAATTAACCAAACATTTATTAAGCGACCGCTTAACTTTATCTGCTTCCGGCCGTTTCGATAAAAATGAAAACTTTAAAGAAAGATTTACTCCAAGGGCTACAGCGGTTATTAAAGTAGCTAAAAACAATAATATCCGTTTGTCTTATCAAACAGCTTATCGCTTCCCAACTACACAACAACAGTATATTAACCTTGTTGTAGGCAGTGGTATTTTCCTTGCCGGTGGTTTGCCATGGGTACAGGATAAATACAATTTAAAAGCTAATCTTGGTTTTCAACTGGAAGATTTACTGGCAGGTAAAACAACACCCTATAAATTCAAGGAATTTAAGCCTGAGGTTGCTACTACTTATGAAATTGGTTATAAGGGGTTAGTTACTAAACAATTGCTGATTGATGCCTATGGCTATTATGGGAAATATGAGGACTTTATAGGTCGTATTGTATTATTACAACGTAAAGCTGGTACTCCAACTACACAACAGGAGTTTGCTGAACTCTTAGACGCTGCAAAACGAAATGCTATCAGTATCACAACCAATAGCGATTCAAAAGTTACTACATGGGGGTATGGTTTAAGTATGGATTATAATTTTGACAGATTCTGGAGCGCTGCCTTCAACTATTCATCAGATAATATTGAAGATGTGCCAACTGGATTTGTAAGCAGTTTTAATACTCCTAAATACCGTTTTAATATTGGATTAACCAATACCGGTGTGGGAAAAACAAAACAGGTTGGATTTAGTGTAAACCTCCGCTGGCAGGATGATGTAAATTATGAAAGTGATTTTGCAAATGGGTTGCTTCCATCTTTTACCACCATTGATGCCCAGGTAAATTATAAGTTACCTAAGATTAAATCGGTAATTAAATTAGGTGCTAATAACCTGCTCAACAAATATTACCGCAATGGTTTTGGAAACCCTGCTATAGGTGGCTTATATTATGTGAGCTTTGGATATAATGTATTCTAAGCGTTAATTATAACTTAGTAATAAAAAAGAGGCTGTCATTGTTGACAGCCTTTTTTATTTTGGGAATGCGATTCTTTGAATCTCTTTTTGCAGTTCTGCCTGTTATGAATAAACGGCGCTTTCTGCAATGTGCTTATAATTAGACATATCTTTTTGCACACTGTCCAACTTGGCTGCTATAGAAATAATTGCAATTTTTCCTAATGGAAGCCGCAATGGCGGAGAGTCAAGTTTTGCAATGTCAATTATTGCCCGGGCTGCTTTTACCGGATCTCCTTCCTGTTTGCCATCTATACTTTTTATTCTATCCCTGAAAGCTCCTGCTGTTGCGTTGTAGTCGTCAATTTTTGTGGCTGCAAGTCCCAAAGAATTACCTGCAAAATTTGTTCTGAATGGCCCGGGTTCAACAATGGTTAGTTTAATTCCAAGCGGCGCAATTTCCTGTGCTAATGCTTCGCTGAAACCTTCAACAGCAAACTTGCTTGCGTTGTATATTCCAAAGCCTGCAAATGCTTTTATGCCACCATGAGATGAAATTTGAATAATGTGTCCACTTTTTTGCTGACGAAATAACGGAAGAAATGCTTTTGTGGTTTCTAAAACAGCAAAAAAATTTACTTCAAAAACTTTCCTGGCTTCTTCACTGCTTGTTTCTTCTATTGCTCCTGCAAAGCCAAAACCTGCATTGTTTACCAATACATCAATCCGTTCAAATTTTTCTTTTACAGTTGCAAATGCTTTTTGAATTTCATTTGCTTTGGTTATGTCTAAGCATATAGCAAATGCTTTTTCTTTATGTAAATTGTTGAAAGCATCTGCCTGCAGCTGGTTACGGAATGTGCCGATTACAAAATCGCCATTATGAATAAGCTCTTCGGCTAATGATTTTCCTAAACCACTGGATATTCCTGTTATAAACCAGGTTTTCTGCTGCATATTTTTTTGATTTATGTTTTTACAATCTTATCGTAATAGTTCCTTTCCAAAATACAATCAACATAAGGCTGCATTAACTGGCAGAATGATTCAAACAGGCTGTCTTTTCTAAAACCATTCAAATGAGCTTTGGTTGAAGTTTATTCAATACGCCACACAAAAAGTGTTGAATCTTCTTCACACTTTATGACTTCATAATTCAGGTAATCAGGATATACTGCCATTATTTTGCAAGCTTCCTTAATTACCTGAACGAAGTTTTAGGGATGTTTTTCATAGATTTTAAAACAGTTGTATTCAATAGATACTTTAAGCAGTTATTTACTTTTTGATCAATTCGATATTGATATCTAAGTTTACATCATTGCCAACTAATAATTCGCCTGCGGCTAATGTACCATTCCAAACCAATCCAAATTTGGTTCTGTCAATGACGCCATTAATTTTAAAACCAGCCTTAGTGTTTTTATAAGGATCAACAACAGAGCCTTTATAAATTACATCCAGCGTAATTTCTTTGTTTACACCATGCATTGTAAAATCGCCTGTGAGTTTGTATTTGTTTTTGCCAACAGATTTAAACGACTTGCTTTTGAAGGTGATGGAAGGATATTTAGCTACGTCAAAAAAATCGGGAGACTTTAAGTGTGTATCTCTTTTTGCATCTTCTGTGTTAATACTGTTTACATCAATTGTGAAGTCAATTTTCGCATCAGAAAAATCAGGGTTGTCTGAGAGAACTGTCCCGTCAAATTTGGTAAATTTCCCTTCTGTTTCTGAGATGCCAAAGTGAGAGATAGTAAAACTTACTTTTGCGTGTGAGGCATCATACCCCCATTTTGTTGTTTGTGCAAAAGATACAATGCTGCTAATCATTATCGTTGCTGATAAAATAATATTTTTCATTACTTAAGAATTAATTGATTTTAAAATTTCTTCTGTTTCCACCCTGTTGCGGTAGTCACCACCTTCGGATTTTGCGAATAACACCGTTCCATCTTCTGCAATTACAAATATGGCAGGAACCGGTATTTCTTTCGAATTATCTGTATAGAATGAATCAAAATCATAACCCAGGTTTTTCAATATATCCAGGCTGGGGTCTGACATTCTGAATACCCGGGTATATTTTTTTGCCACGCTGTTTTGGGCATCACTTAATACTTCGAATTCCAGATTTTGTTTTTGTATAAGCGAAAGAGTTGAGTCGGGATTTTGTGGAGAAATAGCAATGATTGCAGCAGCTTTTACCTTAAACTTATCTAAATCTTTCTGGAGGATAGAAAGTTGCAGGTTACAGTAAGGACACCATTCCCCCCTGTAAAATACCAGCACTACAATATGGTTATTTAATGTGTCGTATAAGTTTACATTCTTACCTATTGCGTTAGGTAAAGTGAAGTTGGGGGCTTTTTGCCCAACACTTAACTGTAAAATATTTTTAAAGTCTGCCTGCATACTTTGAGCATCCTTATCGAATGCCTCCAGTGCTTCTGCCGGCAACATTGTCACTAATTGTCCCCGCAATTGAGAAAGTCCTTCCTGGTAATTTGTTGTCATTTGCATTTTAATTTATATTTTTTAAAGTGCAAATTTGCATTACCAGGAAGCTATGGTGTTATAATAAAACCTATTCTTTTCGGTATTTTACGGACATTTCTGTTTTGAATTCAACAGGTGTTTTGCCCGTTGCTGATTTGAAAAGTTTAGAAAAATAGGAAGAATCAAAATAACTTAGGTTAGAAGCTATTTCAGACACCGAAAGATCTGTGAAGGAAAGCATGCGTTTGGCTTCAAGGATGCTCCTTGCTTTTATAACATCGCTTGCAGTTTTACCTGTAATCTCTTTTACAATCCGGTTTAAATGATGCTGGGTAATATTTAATTTTACAGCATAATAGTTAGTTGTTAACGCCCGGGGAAAGTTGCTTTCAAGAATATTTTTGAATTGCTTATACAATATAATACTTCTCCTGGATGAATTGATGTTCTCATCAGTATCAATGCTGCGTTGAACCTGTAAAAGCAATATATGTAACAGCGACTGCAGAATTTCTTTACTTGATTTAGCTCTGTTCTTTTCAGCTATTAATAAATCAATGTAGTTTCTAAAAGAAGCATAGTCCTCACATCCCAGCAAAAGATTGGGATTAAAATACACGTTATCCAAAAAGCTAAGCTCAAACAGTTTGTCTTTGTTTTGTTGATTTTGAAGAAAAAAATCTTCAGTAAACATAATGGTACCGCCTTTTAACTCCTGCCATCCTTCAAACTCGTGTACCTGGCCCGGGGAAATAAAAAACAAACTTTTGGGTTGTAATTCATAAGATTGAAAGTCGATAATTTGCCGGCTCTTTCCTTCATCTACCCAAAGTATTTCATAAAAAGTATGCTTATGAACATCATCAACATTGGGTTCATCCATTTCTTCAAAACGGGTTATTTCAAATTCTGTTGGATTAGACGATTGATTAATAAAGTGGCCGATGGTATAGAATGGAAATAAATCTTTCATTAGTCAAAAATCGGAAATTCCTGTCACCCGGTTAATATTTGAAGCTGTGTATTGTATGATGTACAGCGTTTGAAGTATTATAATGGCAGTTAATCTTCATTTATTGTTATGGGTTCGTTTTTTATTTATCCTGTTACAGAAACGCCAATTAATTTTCCAATACCAAAAGTTACAGCTGCTGCAGCTAAACCAAACAAAACCTGTCTTAATCCCGAAAACCATACATTTCTTCCGGTAAATAATGTAATAGCAGCGCCAATCAAAAAAAGTCCCGCTGCACTTAGTGAAACGCTGAATAGAATTGCTTTCGTTCCGCTTGTAAACATAAAAGGTATTACAGGGATAACAGCACCAATGGCAAACAGTATAAATGAATATACTGATGCTTCAACGGCGGAGCCTTTCAGTTCTTCAGCATTTATTCCTAACTCTTCTTTTACTAATACCTCATGTGCATGGCCTTTATCTTTTATTATATCAGCGGCCATATTATATGCTTGTTGTTCGGGGATGCCTTTTGCGATATATATTAACGCCAGTTCTTTTGTTTCGCCTTCGGGATTAGTTTCCAGTTCTTCCATTTCAATTTGCATTTGATTTTCGTATAATTCCTGCGAACTCTTTACCGAAATCCATTCACCCAATGACATTGATAATGCCCCTGCCAGCAAGCCTGCCAATCCTGCCAGTAAAACAGCTCCCTGTCCGGCTGTTGCACCGGCTATTCCCATTATCAAACTAAAATTAGAAACTAAACCGTCATTTCCGCCTAATACGGCTGCCCTGATAGCATTTCCTCCCACCGAACGATGTCCTTTTTCAAATCTAGAAAGTTGTGTTCCGGTAACTTTTTTTTCCTTTTCAAGGATCGACCTTAATATTTTTACATGAGTTATTTCAGTACCTGTTATTTCCTGTTTATTCTTTTGCTTTTGACTGATGATTGCATTGGAAATGCTTTTTTCAGTATCCATCAAAGCTCCCAATACATAATCATATCCGAATATTTTGCCAATAGTATTTAATGTTTTTGCTCTCCAGGAAGGTTGTATTAAATTCTCCAGGCTCATATTTGCTTTTTTGGCAAAAGCTTCAGCATGACCTTTTTCAATCATACTCATTTGCCTGAACACGTCAGCAATTGTTTCATCTTTTTCGTGGTCTGCAAGTTTTTGGTATAAAAAACAAGCATCAATTTCGGTCTGTACATTTTTATTTTTCACCTGGATAGTTTTTATTTATGATGTAGAAGGTTAGGGCTTTACCGCGGTAGAGAAATTTATAAACCCACCTGCAGCAAACAGTAATACTAAAGATAAAATTTATTTTAAAGCTAAACAGTAAACGTCAGGCCGGGGCAAGGCATAGTATCCTAAAAGAAACTAAAAAGAAAGCATAAAAAAGCCTAACATATAAGTATGACTTAATTTGTATTTATTTGGATTGGCCGTTAAGTCCTAAAATAAAAAAAACGCAGGCTCCAATAAGGGCAATGGGAAGTAAATACCATAATTATTTGCCATACAAGCCAGTCCTGGTTACAGATTTTTGAAACTCGGGAAGTGTCATGTTACCTTTGCAACAGCTCTTATATATACGCAATTTCCTGTATGAACTTAAATTGATAACCAGCACATATTTGCCTGATCGCAATATTCTACTATCTCTGTCGTTACTAATGAAACGAAAGCAAAAGGTTT
>JBLMVP010000475.1:0-6236 GCA_050256755.1 Sphingobacteriales bacterium
TAGTAATTAATAAAGACCCTGAAGCACCGTTCTTTAAAGCCGCTGATTATGGTATTGTGGGTGATGCATTTGATGTGGTGCCCAAGATGAATGCAGCCATTAAGAAACTAAAAGGAATTGCATAAAAACATTTAGCTATTAATCTTAAATGAGACCACTCAAGGTCTCATTTTTTTTAACTAAAAAACCTTAGTTTCGTGCTCTATTATGAAGAAAATAGAATTGGAAATTGTGGCATTATCACACAGCATTACGCAGACGCATTCTTATGCCGTAGTGCTGGGCGAGGTAAACGGACTTCGGCGTCTTCCAATAGTGATTGGTGGTTTTGAAGCGCAGGCTATCGCTGTTGCCCTGGAAAAAATGCACCCCAGCCGTCCCTTAACACACGATTTAATGAAAAACTTCATGACTGCATTTAATGTAGAGTTGCATGAAGTAATTATATGCGATTTACAGGAAGGTATTTTTTATTCCAAATTAGTTTGTACCTCTGAAAGTGAAACAGTAGAAATAGATTCCAGAACTTCCGATGCACTGGCCCTCGCAGTACGTTTTGGCTGTCCCGTTTATACTTATGAAAATATACTGGAAAACGCCGGCATTATGATGGAAGAGACAGATAAGGAGAAAAAGAAAATAGAAGCCGAAGGGGCAACTGTAGATGCCATAAGCCATACTGGGGAAGATTTAAAAAGTTTGTCACTCGATGAATTACAGACTTTGCTTAACGAAGTGCTGGAATCAGAAGATTATATGCGGGCCATCGCCATAAGGGATGAAATAAATAACCGTAAGAAGAAACGTTAATACCTATTATCGGCATCCTTTCACAGCCAATTCTTACTCCCACATAAATAATAAATTGAGTGGTTATTTTCCCAAACTGTAAAATCAATCTTGGTCTGAATATCATAGGTAAAAGAATGGATGGTTTTCATGATTTGGAAACAGTCTTTTACCCTGTTCCACTAAAAGATGCACTGGAAATAATTCAAAACCCCGGTTCGGATTCCCCAATTGAATTTTCGCAAAGCGGAATTACCGTACAAGGAAAAGAAGCAGATAATCTGTGCATCAAAGCATATTACCTGCTTAAAAAATATTTCCCGGAACTGCCATCTATTAAGATGCATTTACATAAAACAATTCCTATGGGTGCAGGATTAGGTGGCGGCAGCAGTGATGGAGCTTTTGCTTTAAAGTTGTTAAATAAAAAGTTTCAACTCGGGTTATCGAATGAACAACTAATTGATTTTGCCCTGCAATTAGGAAGCGATTGTCCTTTCTTTATCATCAACAAACCATGTTTTGCAACAGGAAGAGGAGAATGCTTAGAGACAATTACACTTGACTTATCTGTTTATTCAATTGTTATAGTAAATCCAGGAATATATATTAATACAGCTTGGGCTTTTACTAATATCACTCCGCGAATAACGGCAAAATCGATTAAAGAAATTATTCAACAACCTATTGAAACATGGAAGGATGAACTAATAAACGATTTTGAAAAACCTGTTTTCGAAAACCATCCTGAAATAAAAGTTATTAAAGAAAAAATGTATGATTCAGGTGCTGTTTACGCTTCTATGTCCGGCTCAGGCAGTACAGTTTACGGAGTTTTTGACTACAAACCCGACCTGGACAAAGTCTTTCCTGCCCATTACTTTGTAAAGCAGTTCTAAATAAGTATCTTGCAGCTACATTCATGCAATACAAAGCAACCATAACAAATTTTCTTTCTTCCAATCTCGATTTACTCAATCATCGAGGATAAGATACTCCCTAACCTCCTGAAGGGGGAATAAGTTTTTATATCCTTTTCAACCTGTCAACATTTTAACTTACCAATTATAAATTTTTCAATCATGCATTCAACAATAGCGTTAACAGCCAATACTCAATATTTTTTAAACCTGGAGGAAAAATATGGTGCCCACAATTATCATCCATTACCAGTTGTTTTAAACAAAGGCGAAGGCCCTTTTGTATGGGATGTAGATGGAAAAAGATATTATGATTTCCTGAGCGGATATTCCGCAGTAAACCAGGGGCACTGTCATCCAAAAATTATTAAAGCCTTTATTGAACAGGCACAAAAATTAACTTTAACATCAAGGGCTTTTCATAATAACCTGCTGGGTGAATATGAGAAATTCATTACAGCATTATTTGGATACGATAAAGTGCTCCCGATGAATACCGGTGTGGAAGCTGTAGAAACTGCTATTAAATTGGCCCGCAAATGGGCTTATGAAGTGAAAGGTGTTGAAACAGGTAAAGCAAAAATTATTGTTTGTGAAGGAAACTTTCACGGAAGAACTTCTACAGTAATTTCTTTCAGTAGTGATCCCAGTGCTTACACCAATTTTGGTCCTTATATGCCGGGATTTGAGGCCATTCCTTTCAACAATATACAGGCACTGGAAAAAGCATTGCAGGATAAAAATGTGGCTGCCTATCTTTTTGAGCCGATACAAGGAGAAGCTGGTGTGGTAGTTCCGGATGAAGGATATTTAACAGCCGTAAGAAATCTTTGTACAGAATATAATGTACTGATGATTGCCGATGAAATTCAAACCGGTTTGGCAAGAACAGGTAAAATGCTGGCTTGTGATCATGAAAATGTAAGACCGGATATAATAACGCTGGGCAAAGCATTAAGTGGCGGCACTATGCCTGTAAGTGCAGTGTTGGCTGATGACGAAATTATGCTCACTATTAAACCCGGTGAACATGGTTCAACTTACGGGGGCAATCCATTGGCATCAGCAGTGGCAATAGCTTCCTTACAGGTTTTACAGGAAGAAAAGATGACGGAAAATGCAGAAGCAATGGGACAGTTATTGAGAGATGAATTAAAAAAATCGAATTCACCATATATCAGCATCATTCGCGGGAAAGGATTATTAAATGCACTCGTCATCAATCATCCTAATAAAGAAGCTGCATGGGATTTATGCCTGGAATTAAAAGAGAATGGTTTACTGGCTAAACCAACTCACGGTGATAAAATCCGTTTTGCCCCGCCGTTAGTAATTACCAAAGAACAGATATTAGATTGCGTTAACATTATTTGTAAGAGTTTTGAAATATTAAAATAATTTTTTTTATTTTAAGTATAACGGTCTGATAAAGAAGTCAGACCGTTTTTATTTTCATTGAATCAGTTAACTTTAAACCTTCAACCCTTAAACTTACAACATGGACACCCATCTTCATCACGAGCATATCGAATCGCATTTAAAAAGCAGTGAAGCCTTAACGGATATTGTTATTGGCATGAGCGATGGACTAACTGTACCCTTTGCATTAGCGGCCGGTTTAAGCGGCGCTGTGGATTCAACACATATTATTGTAATAGCAGGAATAGCCGAGATTGCTGCCGGTTCTATTGCGATGGGGTTGGGCGGATATCTTGCAGGCAAAACAGAACAGGATCACTATAACAGTGAACAAAAAAGAGAATATAATGAGGTGGAAAATCTGCGTCATCGGGAAATAGAAGAAACAAAAGAATTTTTTGCCAACATTGGTTTGAGTGAAGAATTACAAAACAGAGCCACCGAAGAAATTGCACTGGACAAAGACAGGTGGGTTGATTTTATGATGAAGTATGAACTGGGTTTGGAAAAACCAGACCCCAGGAGAGCCCGAAAAAGTGCAATGAATATTGGTTTCTCCTATATAGCGGGTGGTTTGGTTCCGTTAAGTCCATACTTTTTTGTTGAAACACCACTAAATGGTTTAAAACTTTCAGTCATTGTTACTTTACTATGTCTTTTTGTTTTTGGATATTTCAAATCAAAAATTACAGGTATCAATCCATGGAATGGAGCGGTAAGAGTAATGCTCATCGGTGCAATGGCTGCTGCTGCCGCTTTTGTTATAGCTAAGCAATTTGAAGGATAAACGGGCTACATACCTTAAATTTGCGCCTCAATCATTGTGTTTTTATGAGTGAAGAAAAAAGCCTGAACTTTATTGAGGAAATTATTGAAGCGCATTTAAAAGAAGGGAAATATAAATCCATTTTAACCCGTTTCCCCCCGGAACCAAATGGTTATTTACATATTGGTCATGCCAAAAGTATTTGCTTAAACTTTGGCCTGGGTATAAAATATGGAGGTAAAACCAATCTCCGCTTTGATGATACCAATCCTGTTACTGAAGAAACAGAATATGTAGACAGTATTAAAGAAGATATTCACTGGCTTGGCTTTAACTGGGCTAATGAATTTTATGCTTCTGACTATTTCGATAAATTATATGAGTTTGCTCTCACCCTTATTAAAAAAGAGCTGGCTTATGTAGATGATTCTACTTCTGAAGAAATTGCTGCACAAAAAGGTTCGCCTACTCAACCGGGAACAAGAAATAAATATGCGGAAAGAGCAGTGGAAGAAAATCTCCGGCTGTTTGAAGAAATGAAAGCAGGGAAATATAAAGACGGAGAAAAAGTATTACGGGCAAAAATAGATATGGCTGATCCCAACATGCATATGCGTGACCCAATTATCTACCGGATAAAGCATGCACATCATCATCGCACCGGTGATAAATGGTGTATCTATCCTATGTATGATTTTGCACACGGACAAAGTGATTCCATTGAAAATATCACTCATTCAATCTGTACGTTGGAATTTATTCCCCATCGTCCATTATATGACTGGTGTATTGAAAAATTAGAAATATTCCCATCCAAACAATATGAATTTGCAAGGTTAAATCTTACCTATACTGTAATGAGCAAACGTAAGTTCCTGCAACTCGTAAATGAAAACCATGTAACGGGCTGGGATGATCCACGTATGTCAACTATCAGAGGGTTACGCCGTCGTGGTTATACGCCGGAATCTATCCGTGATTTTTGCGATCGCATTGGTGTAGCCAAAAGAGATAATTTAATTGATGTATCGCTGCTTGAATTTTGTGTAAGAGAACATCTGAATAAAATTGCTGTCCGCAGAATGGTGGTGTTTGATCCATTAAAGATTACCATTACCAATTATCCTGGTGGCAAAGAAATGATGATAACGGAAAATAATCCCGAAGATGCTAATAGCGGAACCCGTGAATTACCTTTTAGCAACGAAATATTGATTGAAAGAGATGATTTCATGGAAAATCCTCCTAAAAAATATTTTCGTTTGACTCCGGGCCAAATGGTTCGCTTAAAGAGTGCTTACATCATCCAATGCGAAGAAGTAGTAAAAGATGCTGATGGAAATATCACTGAAATTAAATGCACTTATATTCCTGATAGTAAAAGCGGCGCTGATACATCTGGCATTCACGTTAAAGGAACATTGCATTGGGTAAATGCCGCTGATGCAGTGGAAGTTGAAGTAAGAGAATATGACCGTCTATTTAAAGTTGAAAATCCATCCAGCGAAGAAGGTGATTTTAAAGATTATATCAACCCCAATTCACTGAAAATAGTAAAAGGTTATGCAGAGCCATCCATTTTAAACAGCAGTTTAAATGACCGCTTCCAGTTTTTGCGTAAAGGATATTATTGCCTGGATAAAGATTCAACCAAAGAAAAATTAATCTTCAACAGAACAGTAACATTAAAAGATGGGTGGGCTAAAGAAGTAAAAAAAGGATAAGTTTGAAACTTACTTAATAATCGCCTTCATCCTTTACTTCAATATCGGGCAAAAAAGTAAAAATCAACATCAAAACTGAAGCGGATAAAGCTATTAGCATCCAACTTCTTCTTTCAGGGCATTCGCCATAACTGCAGGCTGAAATAATTATAAGGTTACGTACACCCCAGCCAACATTGATGGCACAAATAAAAATATTAGCTCTTTTGGCCCATACTCTTGGAATTAAAAAACAGAGTATAGCAGCACCTGACAAAACAATATGGACCAGGCCTGGTCGTCCATATGCCGGCAAAGCTTTGTTCATCCCGGTGAAAGAAATATTTTGTGAGACAATATAAATCCACGGGCTGAAACACGCCACTATCAGCACAAGTGAAAAGATTACACCAAACCAGTTAGAATATTTCATATTAGCTGTTCAAAATACTGAATCTGTTCCATTACTAAATAAAAAAGGATTACAATTAATTGTAACCCCTTTCGATTCGTGAAAAATCGGAGGTCCCGAGCGGATTCGAACCGCTGTGGGAGCTTTTGCAGAGCTCTGCCTAGCCACTCGGCCACAGGACCGTTTTTAACAGGAGAGCAAAAGTAGTATATTCGGCTTAATTTACA
>JBLMVP010000476.1:0-3421 GCA_050256755.1 Sphingobacteriales bacterium
ACAACGGATCAAAGACCAGTCAACTTCTCAATGTGTTCAGGATAACGGGCTCCCTGCACTTTAATCTCTGACGAAGCAATTTCTATTTCGCGGAGATCATCCGTTGTAAGTTCAATAAATGCAGCTCCATTATTCTCTGTAAGGCGATTCAGTTTCGTAGTGCCGGGGATAGGAACGATCCATGGTTTTTGTGCAAGTAGCCAGGCAATAGCAATTTGTGCGGGTGTCGCCTTTTTCCGTTCTGCAATTTTGCCGAGCAGATCAATTAATACCTGGTTTGCTTTAAGTGCTTCTGGTGTAAATCTTGGAAGTATATTGCGGAAGTCACCACTATCAAACTTAGTATTTTCATCCATCTTGCCAGTGAGGAAGCCTTTACCCAGTGGACTAAAGGGAACGAATCCGATGCCAAGTTCTTCAAGCGTTGGTATAATCACTTCTTCCGGAGTTCTTGTCCATAATGAGTATTCGCTTTGCAAAGCAGTAACAGGTTGTACAGCATGTGCCCGGCGAATAGTATTTGCGCCAGCTTCAGAAAGTCCGAAATGTTTCACTTTACCTTCTTTGATTAAATCCTTTACAGCGCCAGCCACCTCTTCAATCGGCACGTTTGGATCAACCCGGTGCTGGTAGAACAAATCAATAACATCCACTTTTAATCTTTTCAATGAAGCTTCAGCAACTTCTTTGATGCGCTCAGGACGACTGTCAATACCAGCTTGTTTTCCGTCCACGATTTTCCATCCAAACTTAGTAGCAATTACAACTTGTCCTTTAAAAGGTTCCAGTGTTTCACCCACCAGTTCTTCATTGGTGAATGGACCATACACTTCAGCTGTATCAAAAAAGGTGACACCCTGTTCTACGGCTTTATGTATAAGATCAATCATTTCTTTCTTGTCGGCAGCGGGGCCATAACCAAAGCTCATGCCCATGCAACCCAGGCCGATAGCGGATACTTCGAGACCATTGTTGCCTAATTGGCGTGTTGACATTTTTGTATTCATAAATAGATTATTTAAAAGTGAGGATACAAAGGTAAGGCGGCTGATAAGTGAGGTATAACGAAAAGCAAACCACTATTTACGAAAATCAACTATTCCGGGGGTTTTTTCTGCAATTTTGTCCGAAGTAATTCAATTTCACTTATTAATGTTCTTTATTTTTGTGGTTTTAAAAATATGAAAGCATTAACTTTTTCTTCGTTTGGAACACCGGCGGTACTTCAATATAAAGAAGTGAATGACCCTGTTTTAAAAAAGGGTGAGATTTTAGTGGAGATGAAAGCTATTGGCCTGAACTACGCTGATATGATGCGAAGAAGCGGTGTTTATTCCATGAAAGGAAATGCTCCTTATATCAATGGGTATGAAGGTGCAGGAATTGTAGTTAATAATAATGATAGTACATCATTTAAAGTTGGCGACAGGGTTGGATTTGCAGACGTACCTTTTGCCAATGCAGAATTGGTTGCAGTTCCGGAATCGCATGCAATACCCTTGCCGGATGAAATCGATTTTGAAACAGCTGCCTCTTCTTTACTGCAAGGTTTGTCCGCACATTTTTTAACCACTGATTGTCATAATACAAAAGAAGGAGAAGTATTGGTGATCCATGCAGCTGCCGGAGGTGTTGGCCAGATAATGATCCAGATTTGCAAAACACTTGGCGCTACTGTTATTGGTCTTGTTTCTTCGGAGAATAAAAAACAGTTAGCAATTTCTACCGGAGCGGATGCAGTATTTCTTTACAATGAACCATGGAAAGAAAAGATATTGAGTATGTATCCTTCGGGTGTGGATGCAGTATTTGACAGCATTGGCACTACGATGGAAGAAAGTCTGCACATAACAAAAATTAGAGGGCAGGTGGTATTTTTTGGAATGGCCGGAGGAGATTTTAAATTAGGAAACCCGCTTTACATAATAGGAACATCAAAAACAATTACCGGCGGCGATTTGTGGGATTATCTTATTTCAAAAGAAGAAAGGATAAAACGTGCCGGTCAGCTTTTTAAATGGATACTGAATAAAGACATTCAATTAGCTAAACCCACTCTGTTTAAATTATCAGAAGGTAAGGCTGCGCATGAGTATATGGAAAGCCGCAAAAGCACCGGGAAAATTTTAATGATACCGTAAGCTGTTTTGTGAAAGGGGAAAAAAACAAATTCAAACATTCCTGAACTTAAGCGGACTTAGCTGCACATGCTTTTTAAAAAAGTTGTTAAAATGCGTTGTTTCAGTAAACCCTAAAGCGTAGGCAATTTCAGATACATTCCACGGACTATGTTTCAACAGAATTTTTGATTCCCGTAAAATGCGTTCAGCAATAATTTGAGAGGTGGTTTTGTCTGTTGATTCTTTTACTGCCCTGTTCAGGTGATTAACGTGTACATTTAGCTGTTTGGCATAATCAGAGGCAGCACGAAGATGGAGTGTTTGATGGTCTTCATCAATCGGGAACTGACGTTCCAGTAACTCTAAAAATATTGAGGAGATTCTTTGAGAAGCATTCATCGGCTGCTTTTCAAATTTTGCAGATGGCAGTTTCAATGCGAAATGCAACAACTCAAAAAACAAATTGCGTAACACATCGTAAGAAAACAAAATCTTCAATTTTTCATAACCAGAATTGATCAGCTTTTTGCCATCGAAAACGTCACCGGTTGTTTGCGATAAGCTCTTACATTTCGTCCAAACTGAATAGCCGGTACCCACCGTGGTGATTTCTTTAATAACCTTATCACTTCTTCTTCCATTCCAAAACCAAATTTTGTAAGCGGTTTAATATCTGTTACATGTCCTTCCTTATCCACAACGAATTGCAGTATCACCCTGTATGTTCCTTCCGGTGCACGGTTTCTGACAGGCACATCCGGATTCAGGTTTCTTTCCAAAAAATTTGCCCAGCCCTTATCCGCTCCGGGAAAATGTGCCTCCTCTTCTATGCAAAGCGATGAATCCAGCTGATTACCTATCTCATCTGAACAAGAACAATGTATAACCCTGCCATTCACATAATCCTCGGAAGCCATCAGTTTTCCATTGTGATGATAATACGTCCACCGGTTTATTCTTGTAGTATCATTTGTAATTCGCCCGGCAAAGTAAACAGTTCCATTTTCATACCATTTCACCATTACTCCATTGCCGTTGCCATCAAAATTACTTGAATCAACCTGGGTGCCTTCTTCATCCCAACCAAGACTGATGCCTTTGCGATGTCCGTTTGCATAGTTAGCCGAATCACTCATCATCCCATTCTCATGAAACTGCAATGCCGTTCCTTCTTCTTTGCCATCCTTATAGCTGATTGATGATTTGGGGTTTTTATTTGGATAATACCATATTATTTTCCCCTCAGCTATTTTACAATCTTTGTCTTTATACCATCCCATCATGGCTATGGTTTTTTCCGG
>JBLMVP010000477.1:0-6589 GCA_050256755.1 Sphingobacteriales bacterium
TCTCCTGCCGATGACATGACAAACTGAAGAATAATCATTAAGCAAAACATCTCCAACAAAATTACTGTCACTGAAGTCACCGCAATTCAAAAGCCAAACCAGGGGACTCACCGGATTCGGGTTGGATATCGAATCCGGGGGCTTTTTTCTTAGTGGTTGGTGAAGACAGCAACCAATTTATAAAAGGAATGTATCTTAGCAAGCACAAAACTTATTGTATGTCCTCTGCTCCTGTACAGCCACATCAGCGTATTCAATACCTGGATGTTGTTCGTGGGTTTGCTATTACGGGTGTGCTGATTGCTTATGTGTTCTGGAACCTTGGTACTGAACCCGAATCAACTTATACTTCTTTTGAAACCAGTTTAGATAAAGCCCTGTCTTTCCTAATCGATTCCAAATGCTTTACACTTCTTGCCAACTTATTTACAGTGGGCTTTGTGCTGCACATGAACAAAGCTGATAACAAAGCAAGGAGTTTGTACACCTATCGCAGAAGGTTAGCGGGGCTAATGATCATTGGTCTCGTTCATGCGCTGCTTTTGCGTAATGGCGATATACTGTTACCCTATGCCCTGCTCACCATGCTGGTAAGCTTTTTCTATGCCGCCCCTGACAGAACAATTATTATTGCCATGGTTGTTACTTTCTTTCTGCAGGTACTGGTACCCGAAATTTGGAAGGGGTTACAGATTCCCATTCCTCAAAGACCAGTGACCAACGTTAATTACTGGGCAGACAATTTTGAATGGGTTAAATTCTGGTATGCCAGTGCCCTTTTCTATTGGGAAACGACTTTGTTTTTTTTATGGAGTGGATTGTTATTGGGAAGGGTTTTTATTCAGCATAAAAAAAAGCTGAGTATGAATCAACTGCTGGTTATTGCAGTTATTGGATTATTATCCGGCTCTGCCAGCTACTGGATTTTAGGTGCCTATACTAATGAAATATCCGCCTTGCCCGATATTGGCCATACACAAATAGTGAGAAGAACAATTAATAATTTGTTATGGGATATTCACCGTGCAGGGTTAGCATCCGCCTATGCCGTTTTATTTTATTTATTGCTGAAAGGATTTGCCTTAAATGCACTGGCTGCACTTGGCAGAACTTCTCTTACCAATTATATTGTACAGGCCGTTATTGTTGTGCCGGTTTGCCTTTTATTCAACCTTTTCGATCATATCACTCCTGTGATTGCATTGATCATGACTGCATCTACCTGGATTGTCCAGGTTGTATTCAGCATTTGGTGGCTGAAGCATTACCCGTTTGGTCCGTTGGAATGGCTGCTGCGAAGATTTACCTATGGCAAAAAGGCTTACAGCAAAAGCATAGAGAATGAAGTACTGGTTGCAGAAACAAGATAGTGTTGCTTCTCTTAAACGGAGCAAGTCCTGCGCTGGTTATTTTGCTTTTGCATTTTCAAAAACCAAATAACAAAATGCTTTTACCCCCACAATAAATCCTGATTCATCCAAATAAAAATCAGGAGTATGATGCGGGCCTGCGTCTTTGGGATCTTTCCCTGCAGGTAAACCCCCAAGGTTAAAGAAAAAAGAAGGCGCTTTTTGTCCGTAAAAAGAAAAGTCTTCTGCTGCAGTAATCCAATGGGATTCTACCAGGTTACCATCACCTGCTGCTTTTTGTAAAGCAGGTACTGTTTTTTTCACCAATGCAGGATCATTAAAATTAACCAGTGTTTGCGTAATGATTTCAATATCGGCAGTTGCTCCTGCACTTTCTGCAATACTCTTTACTTCCCTGCGCAATCTTTCATGTACTTCTTTGCGCATAGCAGAATCCAGTGATCGGATGGTGCCATTCATCTCTGCTGTTTCAGGAATTATGTTTGACCTCACCCCGCTGTGTATGGAACCAACAGAAATTACCAGCGGCGCTTTGGTTAAATCCACCTGTCTGCTTACAATATGCTGTATACCTTCCAGTATATCTGCTGATACCATGATGGGATCAATTCCCAGCCATGGCATAGAACCATGACTGCCTTTACCATGCACTACACTTTTAAAAACATCAGAAGATGCCTGTGCTGCGCCTGGCTTATAAGATAATTGCCCAACCGGTAATGCAGAAGCCATATGCAAACCAAATATTACCTCCATTTTTGGATTATCCATCACTCCTTCTTTTATCATTAAAGGAGCACCACCTTCTTCATTATTGGGAGGTCCTTCTTCTGCCGGCTGAAATAAAAACACTATGGTACCGGGAATATCTTTCTGCATTTCCTTCATCACTTTAGCCGTAGCCATTAAAATAGCGGTGTGTGCATCATGTCCGCAGGCATGCATTACCCCAACGGGCTGCCCGTTATATTCTGATTTAACTTTGGATGCAAAAGGAACAGGTGTTCTTTCGGTAATGGGCAGGGCATCAATATCTGCCCGTAAGCCAACAACAGGTCCCGGCTTACCTCCTTTTAAAACAGCTACTACGCCTGTTTTGGCAACAGGATATTTAACTTCCAGCCCGATGGATTTAAGATAATCAGCAATATAATTTCCGGTTTTAAATTCCCGGTTAGATAATTCAGGATTTTCATGAAAATGATGGCGCCAGCTAATTAAATCAGGTTCTACCTGTTTTAGCAAAACAGGAAAATTTTTTGGTAATTCCTGGGCAACTAATTGACAACTCAATATCAACCCTATTGACAGTAACCAGTTTCTCATGCGATAATTTTTTAGTAATGTACAATAAGCGCAGCTATTTGAAAAATTGTTTTGCCGGCATTTATTCTGTCTTTAGAAGTGTTATCACCGGGCTCTGCAGCAGGAAAATTATAATAAACTATATTGCAGCTGGTGAAACTATCACCAACAATAACAATGAATACAGCTTATTATATCAGCGTATGGCTGCACATTGTGTGTGCCGCTTTCTGGATTGGAGGTATGTTGTTTTTGCCCCTTGTATTGCTGCCGGGAATTAAAAATAATCCCCAACGGCGTGAGTTACTGATGGCAACCGGTTTACAGTTTCGTTTTTACGGGTATATTGTTTTAACACTTTCATTCCTTACGGGATTGCTTAATATTTATTTCCGGGGAATGCCTTTTAGCCCGGAATTTTTTATTCATAACCAATATGGGAAGCTGGTGAGTTTGAAAGTCATTCTTTTTATCAGTATGCTGCTCATCAGCCTGGCACATGATTTACTGGCTGGTAAAAAAGCTGTAGAGAAAATGCAAACTACTGACAACACAAGTTTTAAAATCATTGCCCGGTGGACAGGCCGTATCTTATTGTTGATTTCTTTATTGATGGCTTATATTGGTGTAGTGATTTCGAGAGGAGGATAGAGAAAGGAACAAGGGGAAGGTACGAGAAGCAAGAAACAAGGTACAAGGTACAGGATGCAAGGTATAAGAAACGAGAAACAAGTATTAAAATTCAGTTATTAGCGGTTTTACCGGCTGCAACTATAATATAGTCCTTATTTCAGTTGATGGTTATAAGATATAAGAACAGCGAATCAATAAACTCATTCAATAGTAAAAACAACGGGGTCTTCCAAAGAAGACCCCGTTGGGATAAGAAAAGGCCAGTGTTTAAGGTTGTTATTTCACAGATTATAATTATATAACAGGGTTTATCATTACCCTTGTTTTCCTTCTATTTCACCAACGGATTGGTATCATGAAAAACGCCTTTCGGGTTGAATGTCCAAACCCATGCATGCTGAAGCCACAATCCATAAGTCTCATTGCGTTCCCATTCATCATCCGAACCGGTAAACCCTTCAGGTGCCGCATCAGGTGACAGAGCAATAGGTACTGCATATTCTACAGCTCCCAGCTCCAGGGTTCCGTCCCCCTTTTCATGGTAAACCAGAATTTCCGGTTTCCTGAAATCAAATACAGAATCAAGTTGTTTGAATTTCATATAGTGCGATCCCATAGAATCCACTACTATATGTAAATCTTCATAACCATCTTTAAAAGCATTGTTGATGTCCAGATACCTGGTTGTTGCAGACCGGGCTTCCTGTAATTCCAGCAATGTCTTAGGAGAAAGTCCGGTATAGTCCGTGATAGGGAATAACAGCGTACTTGTATTTGCTGCCTGCCTGTTGATGCTCAGCGGCTGAGCTTCACTTGCCGGCCCTGATACTTCCTGTTTACTACATCCAACAAATAAGAATGCACTCATAAGAGCTACCAGGTAAAAAAGGGATACTGTACTCCGGGTAAACCGGGCTGATAATTGGTGCTTAACAATTGATTTAGCATTGCAGTCCATAGCTGCATTGAACAACTTTTTCATTTTACTTCTTTATGTTTTAGTTAAAAAATCACAACTACCTGCTGTGTATTATACTGAAATGAAGTTTTCAATACAGCACACAGGACTAAGTAAATTGCAGTGCAAAACTGGCCTCTGTTCACCTTTTAGACGTAAGGACTATTCCCTATTTTAGAATCCCCTAGTTCCTATTTTATAAAATAGGGAAATAGGGTGTTGACAGGTTGACAGAAAGAGCAGGATTTTTAGTATCGCTGAAAATAGTATTTCCGTCCGGGACCCCGGTTTAACATAACCCAGACCCGTTCTGAAATAATTTGCATGCCAGGTGCTGACCCTCTTTACTTCTTTTTGTCTTAAGACGAGCAGGGCTTTTAGGCTAATGACAATTATGAAAAACCATAACGACCATCATAGAAACCGCTCCCTTCAGGGTAGTACCTTTTTGCTATTGATAACTTAAAAAATATTATATGGAAGAGAAAATGAAAGTATCAGAGGATACAAAAGAAACCCTGCTTAAAAAAGCCGGAGAGGTTTTTGAAAACGTAAAAGAAAAAGTGGAAGAAAAAACAGAAGCATTGGTGAACAAAGCCAAGGAAAGTGAACTGGCAGAAAAAGCCAAAGAGAAATTGGGGGATTTGAAAGAAGATGCCAAAAATTTATTGAACAAAGTTACAGACAAATTTTCCGGGAAGAAGTAAGGGTTAAGGTGTTTCGTTACTGTTTTTTTCTCCGCAGGGGGTACACAGTCTGGATAATATCAGAAAAACCTGCTCCCTGCGGTAATTTAATTTAACCTGCGGGTGTGTATCTTTATTAAAGAGGAGAATAATAACTAATTAATATCATAAAAAAAGAGAAAACCGCTCGGGGGAGCGGTTTTCGTTGTTATAAATAAAAACTAATTTCTGTTTCCGTTTCTGTTATCATCGTCATCATCATCCCAGTCACGTCTGCTATCCCTGTCGTGTTTGTTATGATGTTTTTTATACAAACCATATTTGTGTCCGCGGCCGGGATTATTGTAAGGCCCATATCCATTGCCATTGTTTCCATTTCCTCTTCCATTATTTTTACGGTAGTCATAATCATCGTTGGGATAATTATTCCGGTTCCTGTTTTTGTTGCCGGAGTAACCGTAATCATTGATGCGGAGCTGTCCATATTGATCCGCTTCAATAGCTATATCATTATTTCGCATCTCAAAGGAAGAAGTGGAAACGAGGGTTCTTCTTTTACCAATACCCCATATCCCCGGGCGAACCTGGTAAAGGCTTACGGTATGCTGACCGTAACCCAATGAGTTAATTGTTTCGTTATTTACATAATAGCGACCATCGATATTTACTTCGTAATTGGAGGGGATACGGAGTAATACTCTTTGCGCTGTTGCCGACATAGCAGTAACCAGTAAGGCTACTACCATTAATAAGTAAAATTTTTTCATGACTTTTAAATTTTAAAGATTATCCTTTTTATTAACAGCTGAAACAATCAGCCATTTCATACTATATTTCAAAGCCGGTGCCAGTTTCTCATAAAAACGTTTGGGTTACTGTTAAGATATTTACAGGGTATTTTAACAAACCGGGAAAGTTATATCTCCTTTAATATTTATTTGCGGCTTTTGGTAAATCCCAAAAGAACATATGATAGCTATCAATTCGCGAGTTGCAGTATCTGTATCTTTTTTTCAGCATTAATCACCAACAACTGCAGCTGATGATAACTGCTTTTGTTCCGGTAAGCCGCCGCTCTTTTTACAATTACTTCTTATTATTACCGGGATTATTTATTTATGGTTTGGAGTATTATAATTTTTTCATGACTACAGCCCTGCAGAAGATTTGGTCATCAATACCATTAACAAACATATATTTCGCTTACTACTACACCGGCAGATATTATTACCATTTGTGTCAACTTAGTATGATGGCCTGCAGTAAAAAATAAAGAGCAGTTAATGCGGTATAATTACATTTTTTTTCGCCGGACCTGGTGACAATCAGTGACCGTCATCATTGAAATAAATGAAATTCCTCATTCTTTTTGGCTATCCCAAAAACTTATATTACAGCAGTTAAAAATCATTATTCATCTTTAAAATAAAGAACATGAAAGACATTTCAAAAATTTTGATTGCAGTTGGTGCAGGTGTAGTTGCTGGCGGTATACTGGGAATTTTATTTGCACCAGATAAAGGTGCAGAAACCCGCCACAAAATTGCAGAAGGCAGTAAGAAATTAAAAGATGGGTTTAGCCGTAAACTCAAAATGGGTAAAGAAAAAATAGAAGAAGAAGCAGAAAAAGTGGATGG
>JBLMVP010000478.1:0-13000 GCA_050256755.1 Sphingobacteriales bacterium
TATACTTAATTCCTTCACTCCCATTCTTTCCAGTTCCTGCTCAATAGCCCCGTAACTGGTATTATACTTTGGTTGCTTATTTAAACGAAAGCTAACATTCAAAATCACAAACTGGTTTTTATATTTTCTTTTAAAAACACTTTCGCGGTAACCAAACACACAATCATTTACTGTGAAAGTGTATACTTTTTTATCAGCATAACTATATGCTTCAAGTGAATAAAAAACTTCTTTAATCTCTACCCCATATGCCCCTATATTCTGCATTGGCCCGGCTCCCACATTACCCGGTATAAGAGACAAGTTTTCCACTCCTGCCCGGTTATGTTCTATACAATGCATCACAAACTGGTGCCAGTTCTCCCCTGCTCCAACTTTAATATCAATATGATGTAAGTTTTCATGAATAATTTCTATACCCTTTATTTCATTCTTAAGAATTAAACCATCAAAATCTTTGGTTAATAGAATATTGCTTCCCCCACCAAGAATGAGAGTTGGAGCCAATGAATTTTCAGTTATGAGTTCGGCTAATTCGTCTGCAGTTGAAAAAAAAGCAAGTTGTTTTGCTTTTACATCAATTCCAAAGCTATTGTATGATTTAAGTGAAATATTTTGAAAAATTTTCATATTTACAAAAGCAATTTTACACAAAATTGTAATAAAGCCCTTGCATATTTGGGTATTTTATCCTTAATTTCATCTTTCCTGAAACCCGTATACTGTATGATAAAACCTTTTATTACCTTAATCATTATTGTCATATTGGCAATAGCCACCGCGGCACAACAAAACAATCCCTTAATTAATTCAGCAGAAATAATCAATGAAGGAATTAAACTTCACGACAATAGCAAATACAAGGAGGCTATTAATCAGTACAAAAAAGTAAGTATAAGCGACACTAATTATGTATGGGCTTTGTATGAAATGGCATATACCGCTTATGCTGACAGCCAGTATTTGGCTGCAAAAGCGTATTGTGAAAAGGCATTAAGTTTAAAAGAAGATCGTGAAAGGGAACCGGAATTATACACTCAATATGCCAATACAATTGACGTATTGGGAGATAAGGAAAGAGCATTGAAAATATATGACTCGGCAATACTAAAATATCCTGCCTATTCTTCTTTATACCTGAATAAAGGCGTTACACTTATTTCACTGGGAAAATATAAAGAGGCTGAAGAAGTTTTTAAAACAGCTTTATTGATTGACCCTTACAATTACAGCACCCATTTCCGGCTTGGGCAGGCTGCCATTAACCAGGGAAAAATAATTCAATCCTTTCTGAGTTTTATTGCATACCAGATGATGAGTCCGGGAGGGCGTTACCAGCCTGCAGCTATTACTTTAATGAGGGTAATTTCAAAAAATGAAACCGAACTCCAGGAATTCATTAATAAAAGAACAGATGAACCTTCTGAATCAATACAATTACTGGAACAGATAATAACATCAAAAATCGCACTGGATAAAAATTATAAACCCATTATTAAATTAGATGACCCGATAGCCAGGCAGATACAGGTATTGTTTGAAAAAATGGAGTACAATGAAACTCAAAATGATTTCTGGGTACAATATTATGTTCCACTATTTAAGCAATTTTTTAAAGATGGGAAATTTGAATATTTTATCAACCATATTTTTTCAGAGGCAGATGTTGATATGATTAAAACATTCAATAAAAAAAATAAAAAAGAAATGGAAGCGCTGGTATCTGATATTGTTACTTATCTCAATACCATACGTTCCACAAGAGTGCTTAATTACGAAAAAAGAATCAAAACTGCACCGCTATATTTTTTTTCAGATAGTAAATTAGCTAGCAAAGGGCATTTAAATACCGGCGGAGAAAATTCTGTTGGTGACTGGGAATATTATTTTGCAGCCGGCAATATCAGGACAAAGGGAAGTTATGATGATAAGGGCAAAAGAAAAGGAGAATGGGTTTTTTATAATTTCAACGGAACTGTTAATGCAATAGAAAGTTATAAAGATGGCCAGCTGGAAGGTAAAGTAATATCCTATTTTAATAATGGTAATATAAGTTCAACCGGTGTATACGGTAATGAAAAAGAAACCGGCGAGCATATTACCTATTATTACCCCGGCACCCTTAAAGTAAATGCTCTTTTTAAAGATGGCAAATTGAATGGGCCCCGAAAGTTATATTTCCCCAATGGCAGTATTCAAACAATAGAAAATTACAAAGAAGATTCATTGGATGGCAAATATGAAAACTATTTTAAAACCGGTCAGTTAGAATCAGAACTTGCCTATGTAAATGGCAAAGCTGAAGGAAAGACAAAAGGCTATCATGAAAACGGGGCATTAAATTTTGAAGGCCAGTACAAAAATAATGAACGGGCCGGAACATGGAAACGTTATCATACAAATGGGAATTTGAAAAATATTGAGAATTATGAAAATGGTTTGCTTGAAGGAACTTATGAAGAATATTACGATAATGGGCAGTTGTTTGCCAAATACCAGAATAAAAAAGGAAAGACATTTGGCAATGCTGAATATTTTGATGACGATGGAAAATTATACTCCATTTTTACGTACGAAAACGACATATTAAAATCAGCAAGATACTTTGATAAAACAGGCAAAGAAATAAGCAAATCCGAAGTAAAAAATAAAATACTGGATCTTACTTCTTATCGGCCGGATGGCACCAAACGCAGGCTATGCAGTTATGATAATAAAGGCATACAAACTGGCACTGAAACCTTTTTCTTCAGTAACGGACAGGTGAATGAAACCAGTACATATAATAACGGGCAGATGAACGGTGTAAGTACAAATTATTTTGTAAATGGGAAAAAGTCAACTGAGCTCAGCTATATCAATGGCTTAAAGGATGGATACTATAAAGGTTACTTTGAACATGGCACATTAAAAGCCGAAGGCTGGTATAAAGATGATAAAGCGGAAGGACAGTGGTTATATTATAATGAACAGGGAAATCTTTCTACAAGGATTAATTATTTAAACGAAGAACAGCACGGTTACCGAACTGAATATTGGCCTGATGGAAAACCTGATTTAGAACAGAAGAGTCATTATGGTTGGGTGGAAGAAATTAAACAGTACGATACCACAGGAAAAATTATAAATCATATTAGTTTTCCAAAAGGTTCAGGAAAATATACACTACTCCATTTTAATGGAAAAGTTTATGGGGAAGGAAATTTCGTCAACGGGAATTTTGACGGACCTTTTAAATATTATTATTTTGATGGCAGCCTGCAAACTGAACAAAATTTTAAGAAAGGTGAAAACGATGGACTTTTTAGAAGTTATTTTTATGGAGGCAGCATAAGCGTTGAGGGGCAATATATACTTGGCAATAAAAGCGGTACATGGAAATATTACAATACCAATGGAAAGCTGGCATCAACAGAAGACTATAAAGACGGTCAGTTAAACGGTGCTAAAACTTATTACACAGAAGATGGAAAAGTTTTCCGGATAGCTTACTTTAAGGATGATGAGAGAGACAGTACATCCACCACCTATGATGAGCAGGGTAAAATCAGCCATATCATCATATACAAAAATGGTGACCCTGTTGCTTACACTTATATGGATAAGAACGAAAAATTAGTGTCCCCCGTTTCAATACCTTTGGGTTCCGGTAAAGTAAAAGCTTTCTATTCGAACGGGAACATTGCGACAGAATTTGAATATACGGAAGGAAAAGTAAATGGATACGACAAAATATATTACAGCAACGGGAAATTGCAAAATGAAAGTATCCAGGATTATGGCCAAACAGAAGGCAGCTACAAAGATTATTTTCCCGACGGCAAATTAAAATCAGAGTACTACTATGTACATGATAATGCACATGGAGCTTACAAACAATATAACAGTAAAGGAATTTTAATTGAGCAGGGGAATTATTACAATGGCGTTTATCATGGCCCAATAAAGTTTTTCGACGATAAGGGTAATTTAAAACAAACACTTTATTATTATTACGGAAGATTATTATCAGTAAAAAAATGAACTACCTGAAATACATAAGCACTTTTACAGCAGCAGCGGTCTTAAGCGTTTCACTTTTGGCGCAGGATGTTGAAGGAATAAAGAAAAAATTCCCCGGCACAGATGCAGTGGTATTAAATAGTAATCTATCGTATAAAATAAAAATTCAGGATGGTAAGCCTAAAGTAGAAAGTAAAGATCTGCAGCAATTATTATATCTCTCCACCAATGCAGCGGCCTACATGGGCCGCTATGGGTTTTCACACAGCAGCTTTCACAAAGTACTTGACTATGAAGCCTACACACAAACTGCTGAAAACAAAAAAATTAAAGTTACCGATTTTAAAACTTCAGACAATCAAGACAACAGCGTTTTTTATGATGATGTAAAGGAAACTATTTTCGACTTCCCGGGTGTGTCTGCAGGTAGTATCGGTACCCTTCAGTTAAGTATTTCACATGAAGATCCGCATTTATTATCCCCTTTTTATTTTTCAAGAAGGATACCGGTTATCAACAGTGAGCTTACCATCAGCTTTCCTAAAGACATGAAGATTAAATACCTGCTGAAGGGAAATGATACCAGTAAAATATCCGTCAATTTTGATAAAAAGAAAAATGAAAATATTTATACTTTCAGAGTTACTGATTTACCTCCGGAAAACCGTTACCCCGATGCGCCGGATAATGCATGGTATTCACCACATGTTGTTTTCTATATTGAGAATTACAAGAATGAAAACGGAGAAACAGTTAGTTACCTCTCAAACCTGAAAGATTTATTTGAACTGGATAAATCTTTTGTAAAAAATATCAACAAAGAAATTGGAGCTGATCTGCAGCATGCAATTGATTCATTAACATTTCATGCCGTCAATGACGAAGAAAAAGCGAGGGAAATTTATAATTGGGTACAGCAAAATATTAAATACGTTGCCTTTGAAGCGGGCATGGAAGGTTTTGTTCCCCGCGATGCCAATCTTATCTGCAGCCGTCGTTTTGGTGATTGTAAAGACATGAGCAGCATTTTAACTACCATGCTGAATAAAGCTGGTGTTACAGCATACTATACCTGGATTGGAACAAGAGATATCCCTTATGAATACACAGAAGTACCAACCACTATTGTAGACAATCACATGATTTGTACCATTAAGCTGGGAGATAAATATATTTTCCTGGATGGCACTGATCCTTTTTGCGAATTCGGTATACCTTCTTCCGCCATACAGGGAAAAGAAGCCCTGGCTATGATTAGTAATGATGAATATAAAGTATTGAATGTGCCTGTTATTGAAAAAGAAAAAAATTTGGTAATTGATTCTACTGTTATGGAATTAACTGATAAAATATTAAAAGGATCCATTGCAATCAATATGCAGGGATATTTCGCCCAAAATACCAATGCCACACTTACTTATACAGACGAAAAAGATTGGCAGGAAAGATTAAAAGGAAATTTTAACCGGGGATCAAATAAATTCACTATTCAATCATTACAGGTGGGCAATAGATCAGAAAAAAATAAAATCAGGATTTCGGCACAATTTACTTTACAGGATTATGCTAAAAAACTGGGCGATGAATATTATATTAATTTAAACCTGCTCAAATTATTTGAACACCAGGAAATAGACTATCCAAAAAGAAAAGCCCCCATTGAGTATTCATTTCTCTACGCAAAAAAATATGTTACCGTTTTAAAAATACCGGATGGATATAAAGTAAGTTATCTTCCGCAAAGCAAATCCTACCATAATGATGTATGGGGTTTTGATTTAACTTATGAGCAAAAAGGCAATCAAATTATCGTAACGCAGCAGTTCAGCAACGATTATCTTTTACTTACTCCTGATAAATTTGAATTATGGAATAAAGTATTGGAACAATTATTACCGCTGTATAAAGAATCTGTCAGTTTATCAAAAAATTAATGATAGCTATCAATTAACCTTTCAGCACATAAATATATCATATGAAAAAAACAATAAGTCTTTTCATAATTCTTTTATCGGTTTTAACGGTGAAAAGTCAAACAGCCTCTTATATCCCTGAGCAATGGGATGAAAAACCCGTATATCATAAACTCGATAGTAAGTATGCCACCGAATCAGCCATCACCATTTTAGACAGGAGGAGGATTGAATATATTGATGAAAAAGAAGGGCAATCTGTTTATAAAACGCTGCATCGTATAGTACAGGTGCATGATGATAAAGGTATTGAAATGTTTAACCGTATTTATCTTGGTGTCAGCGATAATTCAGATATTGTGGATATTAAAGCCCGGACATTAACTCCTGGTGGAAAAGTAAAAGAACTGGACAGGAGTAATATTAAAGACCTGAAAGAAAGTGATGGTAACACCTATAAAATCTTCGCGGTAGAGGGATTAGAAAAAGGAAGTGAGGTAGAATATTACTATACTTATAAAAGATCAGCCTATTATTTTGGTCGTGAAATGCTTCAGTCAAATACACCTGTTTTAGATGCCTCAGTACAAATTGTAGCACCTTCCCGTTTGTTATTTGAATGTAAGCCTTACAACACTACCGTTAAACCCACCGATACTACTATCGAAGAAAAACACATTACTTCCCTGCACTTAACCAATCTTAATGCAATACCTGATGATGAAAAATATGCTCAGGTAAAGGCCAATATTCAACGGATTGAATTTAAACTTTCTTATAATCTTGCCCGAAGTGCAACAGAAAGAGTTTTTACATGGAATGAACTCGCAAAAAGAATTTATGAAATCTATACAATAACAACAGACAAGGAGAATAAAAAAGTAGAAAGATTTATAAAAGATAATGAATGGAATAAACTGGCTACACCAAAAGAAAAAATCGTAACAGTAGAAAATTTTATTAAGAAGAATTTTGCTTCAAGAGAAGATATTGATGGAGAAGAGGCAGAGAACCTGGAAAAAATAATCAAAAATAAAGTAACCAGCTACACTGGAATGGTAAGATTGTATGCAGCTATTTTTAAATCATTGGGCGTGGAGTTTCAACTGGTGCTCACCGGCGACAGATCTGATTTTACCATTGACAAAAACTTTGAATTCTGGAATAATGCGGAGAACCATCTTATTTATTTCCCGGCTTTGAAAAAGTTTATGGCGCCAACAAGAATTGAAACACGTTTTCCATGGATATATTATAACTGGGGCGGAACAAATGGATTGTTCTGCAAGGTTACTACCATTGGTAATTTCACTACGGCTATTGCTGAAATCAAGGCCGTCCCATTGGAAGATTATACTAACACCGTAAGTAATATTGAAGCAACCGTATCTATCAATCCTTCTGCTGATACAGCTAATATTGATATTAAACAAATTCACAGCGGGTATGAAGCATCTGTTTTCAAAGCATCTTTCACCTTTGGTTCAGCTGAAGATCAAAAAACATTTTTAAAAGAGCTGGTGAAATTTGGCACCAATTCAGAACATGTAGTAAGCACCAAACTGGAGAATACCGATTTGGAAAGTTACAGTGAAAACAAACCTTTTATTCTCAGTGCACAAGTAAAAGCAAGTCAACTGAGAGAAAAAGCCGGTAACAAAATCTTAGTGAAGATTGGAGATGTGATAGGCCCACAGGTGGAAATGTACCAGGAAAAAGCAAGGCAGCTTCCTGTTGAAATTGAATTTCCACATATACTCGAAAGAAAAATCAATTTTATTATTCCCGACGGATATAAGGTGAAGAATCTTGATGATATTAACCTTAATAATGTATATAAAGAAAATGGCGAATTAACGATGGGTTTTGTTTCCTCGTATACTGTTGAAAGAAATGTGGTTAAAATTCATGTGATGGAAGAATACAGGAGGATTAGTTATCCCATTTCTCAATATGAAGAATTTAAGAAGATTATTAATGCTGCTGCTGACTTCAATAAAATTACCCTTGTATTGGAAAAAATACAATAAGCACCAAGAAATTACTATCAAGTTTATTTCAGCCCGGTCAAATGATTGGGCTGATTTATTTACAGGATGAAAGGAATCAAGTATTTTTGATTACCATGACAATAAAAAAGGTCATATCAAAAAATAAAACTCAGGAAAGCTTATGCTTTTCTTTAAGTTTATCAGCAAAGCCTTTTTTAAAATGGGCTGGTGGCAAAAGCCAGTTACTGCAAACATTTCAAACCCTCTATCCGGCTGAATTAAAAAGCAATAGCATCAAAAATTACTATGAGCCCTTCCTTGGCAGCGGCGCTGTTTTTTTTGACATAGTGCAGCGTTACAAAATTGAACAGGCTTATCTCTACGATGTTAATGAAGAATTAATTATTACTTATAAAGCCATTCAAAACGATGCAGGGTTATTAATAGATTTTTTAAAAAAATACCAGCATACTTACAGCAACCTCAGCAAAAAACAAAGAGAGAACTATTTTTACGAACAAAGAAATAACTATAACCTTCAGCGGCTTAATATTGATTACAACAATTATTCTTCTTCATGGATACCAAGAGCAGTCCAACTTATTTTTCTGAACCGCACCTGCTTTAATGGTTTATACCGCGTTAATTCCAAAGGAGAATTTAACACTCCGGCAGGACGTTATGAAAACCCCACTATCTGTGATGAAGAAAATTTACTGGCTGTTGCCAAAATACTGGAGATTGCAATTATTAAGAAAGCAGGTTTTAAGCAGGTGAAAGGAGATTTAAGATCCAGCGCCTTTGTTTATTTTGATCCTCCTTACCGTCCTATCAGTAAAACATCCGCGTTTAAAGCATACAGTAAGGAAGCTTTTAATGATTCTGAACAAAAAGAGCTGGCTGAAGTTTTTAACTTCATTAATAAAAAAGGTGGTAAGCTCATGCTTAGTAATTCGGACCCCAAAAATTATGATGCTGATGATAATTTTTTTGATGAACTCTATAAAGAGTATCACATTATCCGTGTTCCTGCCAAACGTATGATTAACTCTGATGCAGCTAAAAGAGGTAACATAAACGAAATTGTGGTGACAAACTATCCTGTTTAATTTATAAAACTCAAACTATGCATACCGTATTGATACTGGGGGCCAGTGGTTTAATTGGCAGTCATTTAGTTGAATTATTACTAAATGATAAAGCGGTCGATAAAATTTACCTGCTGCTGCGAAAACCAATGAACTTAAATCATCCTAAAGTGGAGGAAAGAATTGTTGATTTCAATGATACCAATGCTTTTAAGAATAGTGTACAGGCGGTTAACACTGTTTTCTGCTGTATCGGCACTACACAGAAACAGGTGAAAGGTGATAATGCTTTGTACCGAAAAATTGATTTTGATATCCCCGTCAATGCTGCCCGATTTTGTATAGAGAAAGACGCTACAAAATATATTTTAGTATCGGCTATTGGTGCCAATAGCAAGAGCGGTAATTTTTATTTAAAGCTGAAAGGGGAAGTGGAGGAAGCTATTGCATGTTTACCATTTCAATCGGTGCATTTTATGCGGCCATCCATTTTAATGGGCAACAGGAAAGAATTTCGTTTAGGAGAAAAGATAGCACAGGTAATAATGCCGCTACTATCTTTTTTAATTCCATCAAAATACAAACCCATAAAGGCGGCACAGGTTGCAATGGCAATGATTATTGCGGATAAGGGTGATAAAGTTGGGAAGAATGTTTATGAGTTTAAGGATATGAAATGAATCTACATCGTATCCACATCCGGAATAATTACTACACTACGGAATTTCTTATCATTATGCAAAATAGCGGTTTGCTCCTGAATCATTTTTTTACAGGCATTAATAACATGGGAATCTTTAGGTAATTTTAATAACAGTTCCATTAAGTATTGGTTGCGGATGCGGTTCACTACCGGCTCAGCAGGACCCACCAAAAATTTTCCAAATTCTTTTTTTATCGCCTCTGCAAAACGCTGAGCTGCTGCACCGGCCACTTCTTTAAACTTATGACGGAAGGTGAGCAATATAATTCTTGAATATGGCGGGTAGAAAAATTTTTGTCTTCCGTCTATTTCATACTGGTATAATAACTGGTAATTATGCTGCTTCACAAAACTTAATACGGGATGTTTGGTATTGGCAACCTGTATCATCACCCTGCCCCTCTCCTCTTTTCTTCCGGCTCGGCCACTCACCTGTTCCATTAATTGAAAAGCCCTTTCATTCACTCTGAAATCGGCAAAGCTTAAAATACTGTCAGCATCCAATATGCCCACAAGATTTACATTATCAAAATCCAACCCCTTCACCACCATTTGTGTTCCTACTAAAATATCTATCCGCCCCTGTTCAAATTGCTGAATTAAATTATCATGCGCCTGTTTGCCTCTCACACTGTCAATATCCATGCGGGCAATTTTAGCTTTGGGAAACTCTTCTTCTAAAAACTCTTCAATCTTTTCTGTACCAAAATTGCGTTGAGAAAAATTATGATTGCCGCAAGCCTGGCAGATATGCACTGTTGGATACACGGTGCCGCAATAATGACAATGCAGTTTATTGGTTCCTTTATGAAAAGTTAAACTCACATCGCAGTAACGGCAATGCGGTATCCATCCGCAAACCTGGCAAACCTGGTAAGGGGAATAACCACGGCGGTTTTGAAAAAGAATAACCTGTTTATTCTGCTGCAATGATTGTTCAATTGCCTCTTTCAGCGGTGGCGTTAAAATAATTTTATCTTTTGCTTTGGCAGCAAATGGTTTGGTATCAATAATTTCTATAGAAGGCATTTCTATACCACCAAAACGTTCGTTTAATTCAACCAATCCATACTTATGTGTACTTGCATTAAAATACGTTTCTATGGAAGGCGTAGCACTGCCTAATAAAACTTTTGCATTGAAAAGCGAAGCATAATAAATAGCCGCATCTCTTGCGTTATATCTTGGTGCAGGATCCTGTTGTTTATAAGAAGTATCATGTTCTTCGTCTACTACAATCAAACCCAAATCATCAAACGGAAGAAACAAAGAAGACCTTGCTCCCAATACAATTTTCAGTTCACCATTTCTTACTTTATTCCATATCTCCACCCTTTCATTCTGGTTAAACTTGCTGTGGTAAATTCCGATATACCCGCCAAAATGTTTTTGCAGCCGACGGATAATTTGTGAAGTGAGTGCTATTTCGGGAAGAAGATATAAAACCTGTTTTCCTTTTCGGATATATTCTTCCATGAGCTTTATATACACCTGCGTTTTACCGCTGGAAGTAATACCATGCAGTAAACAAACGGCTTTATCTGAAAACGATTGATTTATTTTTTCAAATGCTTCTATTTGTGCGGACGAAAAATCAAAATCAATTATAATATCTTTTGGCAAATACCTCAGACGGTCAATATTTCTTTTCTCTAAAATGAGTATATTTTTTTCTGCCAACCCCTTTAGCTGTGCATCACTGGCATTACTTTTTTTAAGTAAACTTGATTTTGTTACTTCACCTTCAGTCTTCATTAAATGAAGATAGCTTAGCAACAATTCCATTTGTTTGGGTGCCCTGCTCCAGTTATTTAATAAATCAGCAAGCTTGTCTTCATTGGAATATTCCGTGTTCAGCAATACATATGTTTCCTTTTTAGGCGCATAGGTTTCCTTTAATGATTCCCATACAAAACAAACTTTTTTATCAATCAGTTTTTTTATTACAGGATATACGTGTGATGAATCCAGTATTTGTTGTACTTCCGTCAGCTTCAATTCTTTTTTCAGCAGTAGCGCTTCGCCTACTAAATATTCATCATGGTCGAGCTGGGAAAAATCATCGCCGTACTCATCATTGAACACTACAACCGTTTCGCTGCTGAGTTTAAAATGAGAAGGCAATGCGGCCGCCATCACTTCTCCCTCACTGCATAGATAATAGTTTGCAATCCATTGCCAGAGATATAACTGTTCTTCATTAACAATCGGCTCAGTATCCAGTACATTAAAAATATCTTTTGCGTCAAATGCTTCTGGTTTATCTGAATGCAATCTTTTTATAACTCCGGCATATTTTTTATTCTTACCCAAACCAACTTCCACCCTCACTCCTATTCTTACCTGTTCATACAATCTTTCCGGAACAGACCAGGTATAGTTTTTTGGGAGAGCAAGTGGTATAATAATTTCGGCGTACAAGTTATTGGGCAATAGTGAGTGGTAAATATTATTTTTATTGCAAGATAGTTATTATCAAATCAAGACTTCCCCCGGCTTATCCATGAGGCTTTATACTCCTTCAGTTTTGCTTCCATGATATCATACACTTTTTGTTTTAGTGCATTTACGTCCTGAAGAGTATAACCATTGGGGCTTATTTCTTCAAGGTAAACCGTTCTCAATCTCCCGGGATTTAAAGAAAAAACAGAATTATAATGCAACCGGTTGTAAGTATCTAAAAATAATAATGGCTTAATGGGAGTTTGTGTTTCAATAGCGATACGAAAAGCGCCGTCATAAAAATCTTTTAGCGGTTGATGAGTCATATTGAATGTTCCTTCCGGACAAAGAAAAATAGAAATTTCTTTTTGCAGAATTGATTTCAACTGCAGTACACTTTTAGCCCTTCTCTCGGGGCTGGATCGGTCAACGGATACTACCGCACTTTTATATATAAATCCAAACACCGGAATCTTTGCCATTTCAGCTTTACCTAAAATACGCATATGCCGGCGAATTGCTTTCAGCATCTGTGGTATATCCATATAAGAAATATGGTTAGACACAAAAATGTAATGTGAATGATTTTTAACAGGTGACTCAATTATTTTCTGATGATATATTCCAATCAGGAAAAGCCAGGTATCAGCCCACCAGGAGCAAATTTTATAAATAAAATTACCGCCATGTATTTTTCCGAAAAATGAAGCAATAATTACGAATGGGAAAACCAGCAGCATCAGTAATAAGAAAAGAATAAATGCATAAACAGTATATATCCATTGCAACGGTTTCAATAATAGTTTCATGCTGCTGCTTAGTTTTTACGCTCATCTCCAGGGCAATGACATTCAAATTCAG